>CAZTDF010000079.1:0-18218 GCA_964612465.1 uncultured Pirellulales bacterium | reverse complement strand
TATTGGGTGGCAGCCTCATCCCGATTGTCGTTTATCGGGATGGGGATGGCTTTCCCTTGGCTAAAAACATACTAACGCTAAGTCTCACTTCCGGAAAAATACTAACCAGGCATCTATGATTATTTTATAGGCTTATCGCCCATCAGCTCGGCCACCTTCGGTTCGATTGCTTCGGCCCATATCTTGTAGCCCTCTTCGTTCGGGTGCAGATAGTCGGGCATAATCTTCTTGGAAAGAAAGCCGTCTTTAGTCAGAAACTTGTCGTTGAAATCCAGGTAGTGAATCATCTTGCCGTCGGCGATCTTCGAAGCCAGCAGCGATGCCTTGTCGTTTTTTTCACGCTGCTGCGACGGCTCGGGTCCGCGCGGGAAAATTGCCAGGATTAGAATCTTCATTTTCGGGCATTCGGCGCGAAGTTTCTTGCAGATGGCGATAATGCCGTCGGCGATTTCCTCGGCGGTGTTGTCGTCGCCGTTGGAGTTATTGGTGCCGATCATAATCACTGCCAGCTTGGGCGATATTCCTTCCAGGTGGCCGTGTTCCAGCCGCCATAATACGTGCTGCGTCCTGTCTCCGCCGAAGCCCATATTGACGGCGTTCCGCGGCTCGTAATATTTATCCCATACCTTTTTTCCTCCGCCTTCCCAGCCGTGAGTGATCGAATCACCGATCATGAGCAGATCTACGTTGCCCTGCTTGACCCGCTCGTTGACGGCGTCGTTACGCAGCGTCCACCAGCTATGGCGATGAGCCGGCTCTACGGCGGAGTTCTGCTTTTCCCCGGCAACCAGGACCTGGCCCGACAGAATCAAAATAGTTAGACACGTGATCAGTAGTTTGCTTCTCATCCTTTGTTTTCCCTTCACTAAGTTTCCCGATTTACACCCGCCCGGCTACGCCGCCGAGCCTCATCGACTATAGAGTATCGAAACTATCCCTGGATTTCAAGCTTTTGTAAAAGAAATGCCGTCAAGGGAATTGTCCGCCGCTTATAAGAGCGATTCACGCCAATTTCAGATTTTCGGTTTGCGATTTGCGATTGGAAAATCGACAATTTATCGCCGGGCGGTTCTGAACTGCCTATTCTTCCTTCTTGTTCTCGTAAACCGGGACGAATATGAATTTGCCCGACTCGTCTGTCCGAGCATGGTACCCAATGAATTTTCCCAGCGTCGCTTTCGGGTCGCTTACTTGAGTTTTCTGCCCGGGCAATACTTTGCGGTCGCCGGAAGCCTTGCCTTCTTCGAGCAGTATCCGGGGATGGATTGCATCGGAACTAAATATGGTAATACCATCGTTGATTTCGACCCTGCATGATAGTCTGCTCTGACCCGCTTTATTCTCTGCAATCAAGGTATATGTAGTTGTCGTAGATGGATTAACGGCCCTGGAACCCAAAGAACTAACCGGGCCTATGCCGGGTTCTATGCGAATCCTCCGGGCATTCGAAACCTGCCAGCTTAAAGTTGAGCTTTGTCCCGGCATAATCCGCGGACGAGATGTATTAAAACTGTTACAGGTGGGACGCTCGCCGAGACGGCTGCTTATAACAGGAGGCTCAATGACTTCTGTATGGACGGGGGGCTGCTCACTTTCTTGTTTTTGAATAGTGGGGCTATCACCGACTTCGATTCTGCATGTTTTCCGACTTTCCCCCGCTTTGTTCGTTGCAATCAAGGTATATGCGGTCGCCGTAGACGGCTTGACGACCCTCGAACCCAAAGCACTAACCGGGCCTATGCCGGGTTCTATGCGAATCCTGTCCGCATTCGAAACCTGCCAGTTTAAAGTAGAAGTTTGCCCCGGCAATATTCGCGGTCGAGTTGTATTAAAACTGTGACAGGTGGGACGCTCGCCGAGATTGCTGCCAGCAACAGCAGGCCGAATAACTTCAGTAGATGCAGCGGGGTACTTGATTTCGACCATGGGTGGTTCTTCATCCTCTTGCTTCTGATTTGTTACAGTAAGCTGATCCAGCCGCTCGCCAAACTCCCGCGTTTCAGAATCCAGCATAGCAACAAGTACTTCAATTCGCTCCTGAGCCGTCTGCGCCTTATCAACAGCCGCATTGCGGGACCTGGTGAGCTCATCAACCTGCCTGCTCAACTGGTCGTGTGAAGCGGTAAGTTCGGTTAACTGCTGCTGCAGCGTGTCACGCGAACCGGTAAGTTCGATGACCTGCTTCTTTAACTTGTCGCGCGTGCCGATAATTTCGGCAAATTGTTGTTGTGACTGTTCGCGCGAGAAGATGAATTTTTCGATCTTTTCCTGCAACTGCTCGCGAGAATGGGAAAGTTCATTGACCTGCTCTTGCAACTGCTCGCTATCCTGCTGCTCGACAGCTATTTTTACCTTGAGTTCGTCTCTTTCACTCTCGGTTTTTTCTATATCGGGTTTGAGCTGCTGCAGCTCGGTCTTAACGCTTTCCAATTCGGCTTTTTGCTGTGAAGTGTCTTCGGAAAGTGCCCAGGCAAGCAGAAAACCCAATCCTGCCATCAAGATAAAAACCAGCACCCTTTTCATCGTTTCGCTCCTTTCTTACTATCCGGCTGTAATCAACGAAGATTCGCTAAAATGCTCTGGCGAATCTTACAGCCACTTTTACCTAAGCGCACACGAAGCCGTATTTCCGGCTGTGTTTGCGCATGCGGTTGCCCTGAAAATAACCGGGTGTTTATGGCGGGAAACTTAATAAATATGAGAATTGTTTCCTCGCCGATCCTCCATGAAGCTAAATGTCATTTGAATCATACCTGATTGACGTAAGTCTGTCAAGATAAAAGTTTTATAAAAACCGTCTCCGGCTATTTTTCTACCAGTTCCAGCAACCCTCAGGACGTGGCTTTGGCAGGCTGAAAGAATGGAAAATCCCAAGAGCAGGCTTCGGCGGTGCTGATTGAACGTAAAAAAGTGACTGTTCGAAGCATTGAAGAATTTAAAAAGCAGTTCGACAATGGCACAAGACGCTATCAACCGCTGTCGGATAAAGAGCTTCAGGACCGCAAACAAATCCAGCTCAAGGCCCTGCCGGCAACCACCATGCCAAAATAAGTTTGAGCGCGCTATGCTCGTAGTCCTTTTGACTAATCAAAAGGACTACGAGCTTTGTTCCGTTAATTACAAATTATCATATAGAATGTAAGCGATTTTCACTTTCGAAGGAGGACTCGGAGGGTTGTGTGACGGTGTTTCTGAAGATCCCTTCTTATTTTGCCGTTTGTTTGTACTGGTTGAAAAGGCCGGCGATGTTTGCGGTTTTGGCGTCGCCGGTGTGGACTACTACTCGATATTCGAGCGTGAGCTTTTCGCCCTTGGCCAGGTTCAGCTTGTCGCCTTCGAGCCAGTACATCGGCGTCGGCGAGAAAAAGCCGTAATCGCGGGTGAACCATTTGCTGGGATACCAGCGATTTTTCGGGTTCTGCAGGATAGCAATGCCTTCGGTGGCCCCATCCCGTGTGCCGGAGTAATCGCACCAGGGTGAGGCGGCGCCGAACGTGCCTTTCTCGCTGGTGTTGCCCTCGGCGTTTATCAGCGTGCCGCCGGATTGAACGCTAAGCTCCGGCACGACCCGCGCCGAGAACAGCGAGTGGTTGGTCTTGAGAATCTCGATATCGACCAGCGGCGTAATGGTAATCTTAAAGTCGATAATGCGCAGCTTTTCGCCGGGAGCACAGATTGTTATCCGCCGTGTGTCTTCGATAACGGGCTCCTTGCCCGGCTGTTTCCAGAGGCACTTGTCGGTAAGAACGATTCGCTGCGGCGAGGCCTCGGCGACCTTCGGGCCCTGCGAGAGAATCTGGCCTCGCTCGTTGACGTCCTGCCAGAAGTTGGCGCCGTTGACGCGGTCGCAGCCGAACAGCAGCGAATGATGATGCGGGTACGGCTCGGACGTCTCGGTGGTTATGGACTTGCCGCTGAGCGGCCCGTTGACCGGCCAAAAATACGGATACTTCTGCGAGCCGGCGAATTTGTAGCACGTAAACAATTTGCCGTCAACGTCAACGACGACCCGGTCCTTTTCGATCTTAGCCGAGACCTTCTGCGAAGCCGCCGGCACCAGAGAACACCCACAAGTGAATATAATTAACGCTGTAACGATTTGTGTCCGCCGAGTCATAGAAAGCTCCTGCTTGATGAAATAATAAATCGTAAATCATAAATCATAAATCTCAAAGCCTCCACGGGCTTCGCATCGGTCGCCAGAGCATTCGATTAGCCGTCTCGTCGCCGATGAATTGTTCGGTGTCGGGGTCCCATTTGAGCTTTCTGCCGAGCCGCATCGCGATCTCGCCGAGCAGACAAACGGTGCACGAGCGGTGCCCGATCTCGACAGGGGCGATGGTTTCGGCCCGCGACTTTATACATTCGAGCCAGTTCGCTTTATGGTTATTACTCTTATATAGATGGATTTCATCGGGGCCGATAGTCGAAGTGAGCAGCGATTTTGGCTGGGCGTCGATGAAGCCGCGTCTGACGTAGACCCAACCTTCGGAGCCTTCGAAAACGACGCCCTGCTTGTTCTTCTTGTTGTCGGTGCAGATGACTTTGACACCGTTTGCATAGGTGTATTCAATGCTGAAATCGCCATGTACGTCCCAGAGCCCGTCTTTGGGATATTCGGTCTGCCCCTGGATTTCGACCGGGCCTGTGTATTCGGTTCCCATGCCCCACTGTGCGATATCGTTGTGGTGGGCGCCCCAGCCGGTTATCATGCCGGCGCCGTATGCGGCGATACGCAGCCAGCCGGGCCGGCCGTAGCCGGTTTTGGGGTGGACGCGCTTCTCGGTATATGCCGCCCAGGGCGTTGGGCCGAGCCACATGTCGTAATCGAGATTATCGGGTACCGGCATCGGCGGTTCCGGGCCGGTGCCCGGGTCCGTGCCGAAGCCGACCTTGACGGTGTGCAGCTTGCCGACTCGGCCATTGCGGACAAGCTCACAGGCCTGCCGCCAACGTGCATCGGAGCGCTGCTGGCTTCCGACCTGAAAGATTCGATTGTAGCGGCGAACCGTGTCACTCAGGACCCGCCCCTCCCGGATGGTAAGCGTCAGCGGCTTTTGCAGGAATATGTCCTTGCCCGCTTTGGCCGCGGCGATACAAGGCAGCGCGTGCCAGTGGTCGGGAGTGACAACGCAGACCGCGTCGATATCGTCCTGTGTCACCAGCTCCCTGTAGTCGCCGTACGTTCTGCATCCTTTGTATGTTCCGCCGGCGCTTTGTTTGGAGTAACGTGCCTCGACGGTTTTCTGAGCGTTCCGGGTTCTGTTGGCATCGACATCGCAGACGGCGACGATCTGGGCTTCTTTATGACCCAGAAGCTCGCGCAGGTCGCCCATTCCCATCCGCCCGACACCGACAAAGCCGATCATGATGCGATTGCTCGGCGCATCGGCTCCGAAGACCGAGGCCGGCACGATTGTCGGGGCCAGAAAACCGGTTGCGGCCACAGCCGAGCCTTTAAGAAACTGACGACGAGTAACGGTATTTATCTTATTCATTCTTTCGCTCTTCATATCTCAACCCTGTCATAAGTTTTTCAATAGTAAATAGTAAATCGTAAATAGTAAATTCAGAGTCGCCACGGACTTCGCATCGGCCGGCTCAGCAGCCGATTGGCGGCATCGTCGTTTATAAACTTCTCGGCCTCCGGGTTCCATCGCAGCTTCCTGCCGAGCCGGATAGCGATGTGGCCTATCTGGCACAGCGAGTTGGTTCGGTGACCCACCTCGGCGTCGGCCAGTGTCTGGCCGCGTGTTTTGACGGCATCGATAAAGTCCCGCTTCTCACTTTTGAGCGGCAGATGGATTTCATCCGGGCCGATGGGCAATTTAAGGATCGACTCAGGCTCGGCTTTGAGACTTCGGTCGTTGTAGTCGGCCTGGATCCAGCCTTCGGTTCCTTCGAATCGCACGTGCGGCTGGCTTATACTGTAGAAGAGCTTCACGCCGTTTGCGTACTTGTATTGAAGCTCGAAGCTCAGCAGTACGTTCCAGAGGCCGTCGCGAGGATACTTGCCGCTGCCGGCGACCTCTACAGGCCCGGTGCGGTCGGTGCCGTTGCCCCACTGCGCGATGTCATTGAGATGGGCGCCCCAGTTGGTAACCATTCCCTCGCAATAGTCGGGCACGCGCATCCAGCCGGGCCGGTCATAGCTTTGCCGCGGATGGACGCGATTGAGCGTATAGGGAGCATACGGTGCCGGGCCCAGCCACATATCGTAATCCAGCTCTTGTGGCACGGGCATCTGAGGTTCGGGTGGACCGCCCACGTCGCCGGCGGGAACGCCCGTGCGAATCGTGTGGACCTTGCCGATCCGTCCGTTGAGCACCAGTTCGCACGCCCTTTGGAAGCACGCGTGCGAGCGAAATTCGCTGTCGGTGCGGAAGACGCGGTTGTATCGCCGGACCGTATCGCTAAGCGCCCGTCCGCTCGCGATGCTCAGGGTCAGCGGTTTTTCGCAGCAAATATCCTTGCCGGCTTTGGCAGCGGCGATTGCCATCGGCACGTGCCAGTGGTCGGGCGAGGAGATCATAACCGCGTCGATGTCGGACCGATCCAGAAGCTCGCGGAAATCTCTAAAGACCGAGCAGCCTTTGAACGTGCCTGCTGTTCGCTCTTTGCCGTAGTGCTCTTCGACGGCTTTTCGGGCATTATCGAGTCTCCATTTATCCACGTCGCAAACGGCAGCAACCTGAACATCCGATGCGGCCAGAAACGATTTCAGATTGGAGTAATAAGCCTGCCGGCCCATTCCTATCATTCCTACGGTAATGCGGTTGCTCGGAGCCTCGGCGCCGAAAACTTTCGCCGGTAGGATTGTCGGTGCGGATATGAACACACAGGCGGCCGCAGCAGAGCTTTTAAGGAGCTGCCGGCGCGTGATTCTGTCTGCCTGTTTGGTTCTTTGCCGTTTCAGTTGCTCTTGCCTGCCTTTCTCCATGAAAGACCATAATATCGGCACATGGTCTTAGAACAGCTATAATACCAAACAGCCCTGAGTTCCGCAATGCGAATTTCCTTGCATTTAGAAAGGTTTTGCCGTATTCTCAGCGTCAAAGCACAAAACGATGCCGGAACATCAGGTAAGGAGAAAAAACAGATGATAAAAACAGAACATAGCAGAAGGAATTTTCTGCAGGCAGTGGGTGTTGGAGCGGCTTGCCTGACGGGTACCGGTCGCTGTCTGGGTCAGGTCGGCAGTGCCGGCAAGAAGAAAAGTCAAGCGAAGTTTGAGTTGGGCATGGCTTCGTACACCTTAAGAGAATTCAAGCTGGACGATACGCTTGCGATGACCAGGCGGGTCGGCTTGAAATACATTTGTTTTAAGAGCATGCACCTGGAACTGGACAGCACGCCGGCCCAGATCGCCGAGACGGCGCAGAAGGTCAAAGACGCCGGGCTGGTCCTCTACGGCGGCGGCGTCATCTATATGAGAAACGAAAAGCAGGTGAACGACGCTTTCGATTACGCGAAAGCCGCCGGGATGAAGGTCATCGTCGGGGTGCCTAAGCCGGAATTGCTGCCGCTGGTCAACGAGAAGGTTCGGCAATACGATATCAAAGTGGCCATTCACAATCACGGGCCGACAGACAAAGTGTATCCGACGCCGGCCAGTGCTTACGAAAAAATCAAGGACCTGGACAAGCGAATCGGGCTTTGCAACGATATCGGCCATACAATGCGTGCCGGTATCGATCCATCCGTTTCGGCCGAGAAATATGCCGACCGGCTGCTGGACGTGCATATGAAGGACGTCTCGGCAGCAAACAAGGATGGACACGAAGTCGAAATCGGACGCGGCGTGATCGATATCCCCAGGTTCCTCAAGACACTGATAAAGATAGAGTACGACGGCATCGTTTCGTTCGAATATGAAAAGGACGCCAAAGATCCGTTGGCAGGTCTGGCCGAGTCGGTCGGCTACGTCAAAGGTGCGCTGGCGGCAATCGGATAATAAACGTACGGCCCTGCGCCGGTGAGATTGCAGGAGCGAGTCGGCTATGCAATATAACATTCGGATAGTAAGTACGTATCCGCCGCGCCGCTGCGGGATCGGGACATTCTCCCGGGACCTGGCGACCGCGCTGGAGCACTTCACGGCCGAGATCGGAAACATCAGGATCGCGGCTATCGACAACGACAACGGCAGATACGACATTCCCGTTGACCTGACGATCGACCAGTACAATCCCGTTTCCTGGCAGGATACAATCACCAACATTATCGCTCGCGCAAAGGAAAGCTCAAACCCAACGGTTGTCCTTCTGCAGCACGAGTACGGACTCGATCCGGACGACAACGGCCAGGACGGACAGGGCACGAATTTCATCAAAATGGCCAAGGCCTTCAAAGCGAACGGCCTGATTACATTAGTCTACCTGCATACCGTCCTCGATGACCCGGATGAGCATCAAAAAAAAGTCCTGCAGGAACTTGCCAAATCCAGCGACGGCCTCATCGTGACAACCGAAAACGCCATTCACATCCTCGAATCGCCGACCTACGGAATCTCCTACGGTAAGTTGAAACACATCGACCACGGAATAAGAATGCAGCACCGGTCACAGTACGACCGGCTGGAGATGAAACGCAGGTATGGGATGGAGGATCGTTTTCTGTTCACGACACTCGGCCTGCTGTCGCCGGACAAAGGCGTTCAATACAGCATCCGGGCTTACGGCAAGTTCCTGGCTGAGTCCTGCACCGAACAGCAACGGGCCCGTATAATCTATCTGATTGCAGGTCAATGTCACCCCGAATTCGTCAAGGCCGAAGGCGGTGAACTCTATCGCAACTACCAGGCACTGCTGAGAGAGGCACTGGAAGATTCGAAACTGACCTGGTGCAAAATCAAAGACCTGAACGGCGCGGACATCACCCGGTATGACGTTGTTTTCCTCGATTCGTTCCTGCACGAAACGACGCTGGTCGGACTCTACGGGGCGACAAATTGCATGATCCTGCCGTACCTCAACATGCAGCAGATATCGAGCGGCATCCTGGCCGATACCCTTGGCTCCGGCAGGGTCGCAATCGCGACGAAATTTATTTACGCCCGGGAGCTGATTCACTCTAACAAACGATGCCCCGAAGGTCTGATCGTCGGACGGTACGCCCGGGGAATTCTCGTCGATCCGGGCCAGCCGTCCATCCAGCAGATTGCGCATGCCCTCGACTACATGGTATTCAACCAGGAAAAACGCCTTATGATGGAAAAACAGGCACAGCAAAGAGGCTACCAAATGCGATGGGACAACAGCGCCTGGGCCTTGCTGCAGTACATTGATTTTGTGAGAGAGCAAAAGGAACTTGTGACCGGCAGAGGGGTGAAATTCACCAGGATAAAACCCTCACCGCTGCAACTGCAAAAACACCGGCATCACCATGAGGCCATCACGTCTCTCGGACAGCAATCATCGGCCTCAGGTAAGAAGCCCGGTTTAGGGGAGATTGGAAAATTTGAACTGCCATAATTGCATGTGACAGCGTGTTGCTTAAGTCATGAATTCGGGAAATCCCGGACGAGCCTGCGTTGAAAGGAGTCAAGGCTATGAAGGCTATAAAATGTCTGATTCTTTCTGTAGTATTGACGGCAGCGTTTTTCGCAGGCTGTGAAGCTACGCGTGATATCCAATACGACCGGGAGCCTGCGGCACGTCTGGAAGCTATGCGGTTTGGGAGCGTTGAACTGGATTATGCCACACTGCTGTTCGACGTCGAGATTGACAATCCTTATCGGGTGAGTCTGCCGGTGCCGCGTTTACGCTACGCCCTCGTAAGCGAGGGTCGTACGTTTCTTACGGCAACTGTTTATGATAACGTCACGGTACCTCCCAACACAAAGAAGGTGCTGACACTGTCGGACGAAGTAACTTATACGCGTCTGCTGAAAGCACTGCACGGCGAGTCCGGTTCGACAATTCCATTCAAGGCCGAATTGACATTGTCGCTGGATACGCCGGGCTCTGGATGGATTAATTTGCACGCCGAAAAAGAAGGCAACATTCTCCTGCCGAAGTCTCCGGAGATAAACGTCGAAGGCATAACGTACAATGCCGTGGATGTGATATTTGTTCCTACACCTCAGGATGTTATTTACAAAATGCTACAGTTGGCCCAAGTCAGGAAGGATGATTTGCTGTACGACCTGGGCTGCGGGGACGGCCGGATTGTTGTAACGGCCGCCAGGAGATACGGCTGCAGGGCCGAAGGTTTCGATATAGACCCCCGGCGAGTCGAAGAATCGCTGGAAAATGTTCAAAAGAACAAGGTCGGTCACCTGGTTAAAATCGAGCAGAAGGACATCTTCACGCTTGACCTGAGCAAGGCAAATGTCATTACTCTGTTCCTGCTTTCGAGGCTGAACGTCAAGCTGATCCCTCAACTGGAGAAGCTCAGGCCCGGCTCCAGGATCGTCTCCCACAACTTCGCAATGGAAGGAGTCAAGCCGGACAAGGTTGTCACCATGTTCTCCAGTGAAGATCAGTTCGAGCACACGATTTATCTCTGGACCACGCCGCTGAAAAAAGAAACTGGCGAGTAGCCGCCTGCCGGATACGGTAAATCCATGTCGCATCAACCAAGGCTGACAGGTTTTTGATCTTTGGCGGATTTATAGATTGCCAGTATCACTTCGACGGCTTTGCGGGCTTCGCTTCCGTCGATCCAGAAATCCTCGCCGGAATCGAGTGCGTCGAGAAACGCCTTGAAGTTCCGCGTGTGATTTTCGTGCGTGATTGCCGCCGGGTCGGATACGCCGCCGCCGCCCTCTATCTCGCCGAATTTCTTCAGCACTTCGGCATCTTCGGGCTTCTCATCGGCGAATTGCCAGACGGTTATACTGTTTTCCACATTGATGATGGTGCCTTTTGTGCCGGTAATCTCGAATCGTCGGAACTGGCCCGGGTACGAACCGGTCGTGCCGTAAATCATTCCCAATGCACCGCTGGTGTATCGCAGCACGGCGGTCGCGGTGTCCTCGGCTTCGATCTGCGGATGGGCGAGCTTTGCCGTGAATGCCTGCACCGATTCGATGGGCGGCATGACGTCGCAGAGCATATCGATCATGTGAATGGACTGGTTCATCAGCGCGCCGCCCCCGTCGAGCTTCCATGTGCCGTGCCATGAGTCCGTGTAATACTCGTCGGTCCGCCACCAGGGGACATAGATGCCGGCGTAGGTTATCACGCCGAGACGACCGGAATTGATTGCCTGCCTGATCGGGACCATCATGTCGTTGAACCGGTACGGAAATATGCCGCCTAATCGCGTGCCGGCTTTTTCGTGTGCCTCGATCATCAGATCGATTCGCTCTAAGGTAATTTCCAGCGGTTTTTCGCATATTACGTGCTTGCCCTCCCCGGCCGCGGCAATTGTCGGTTCGGCGTGAAATCCGCTCGGTGTGGCGATGGTAACGATATCGATTTCGTCGCTCCTGATCATTTCCTCGTAATCTTCGAAGGCACGAACGTCATACTTATCCGCGAGTTGTTTGGCTCTGTCGGCGATCTTATCGCAGCAGCCAACCAGCTTCGCGTTGGGCAAGTCACCGATGGCGCGGGCGTGAAAATCAGCGATCAGTCCGGCACCAACAATTCCAAAATTCCAGGTTTTCATTTCTGTTTTCCTTTTAGTTGTAGGGTGTGCAAAATTCTTTTTTTGCACACGCGGTTCTGGTCATTTATTACAGCGTGTGCAGCTAAAAGAAAAGCTGCACACCCTACGAATTTAATTACATTCCAGTCCGACTTCAGCAGCAAGTACTCTTACGGCGGCAATCGCCCTTGAGAACAGCTCGGGCCCGGTCGAACCGCCGAACTGCCCGCCGAGCTGCAGGTGGGGTTCCATCGTCATGCAACCCTCGTAATTCATCGCCGCCAACTCGGCAAGAAGCTCTTTTATCTGCCCATCCCCTTGGCCCGGGATGCTGCCGACATCCGCGGCGCCGAGCTTCCAGTCTTTGATATGAATGTGGACAACGTAGGGCTTCATCACGGGCCAGCAGACTTCGACGTTGTTGGTGATTTTCTCGCCCCAGACGAAGTTGGCCGGATCGTACGCCAGCCTAAGCTTCGGCGAATTGACAGTCTCAATAAGGTCCACGCAATTTTCCGCCGTGTGGCCGTAGATGTTGGCTTCGTTCTCGTGAACCATGGTGACATCAACGCCGGCCAGCACCTCGATCTTCGCCGCCATCCGCTCGGTAACCTGCTCGCGGTAGTCGTCGATGTTCTTGCCCTCAGGGGCATAGTAGCTGAACATCCGTATATAAGGCGTCTCGAAGAACACCGCCAGGTCCACCGCATGTTTGAATTTGTCTAAGTGCGGCCCGAAAGGCTCGTCCAGCTTTACCTTGCCGATGGGCGAACCGATGGCGCTGACTTTCAGGCCGTGGTCTTTTATCATCTTTTTCGCATCGTCCAGCTCATTCTTCGACAGGTCCATGATGTTCTTTTTGTCGATAAAACGAGGCTCGATATAACCAACACGCTGGCCTTCGAGATACTTGACCTGATCCAGAAAACCCTCGGTAACTTCATCTGCAAACGCACTTAATTTCGCCATTTTCTTTTTGTCTCCATATAATTACTTTTCAAAATGTGCCGCTGATTCCGGCAGATTCCTTTTTATTTCGTCCAGCCTGTAACCGAAGCCGGGACCCCTTATGGTTGACAGGTCGACCTGGCCGTCGCGCCGTTGATAAACTCCGGGATGCACTACTTCTTCCGGCGCCGAGGCGGCCGGGTAGAACTGCATCGCGTTGGTCTCGACTCCCATTATCGTGCCGGCGTATGCGGCCAGCAGGACGTGCGGAATTTGTGCCAGCATGGGATTCGTCAAGTCCTGCACCATCAAAGTCATGCCGTGCGCCTTTGCCCAGCACAAACTCAGCAGGGCGCCGGTCTGGGTCTTGCAGGTCTTCAGCGCAACTCCGGTCCAGCCTAAGCTTCGGCCGAGCCTGACCAGTTTCCAGTCGTGGGCGCTTTCATCCATGAACAGAGGCTTTCTCGCCGAGACGCTGTGGACATCGATCTGGTTTTCTTCGAGATCGTACGGGAACGGCTGCTCGACGTAAAGAATCATCTGGTATATGCCGGGATATTCATCCATCAGGCGGTCCAGAATGTCGTTGACGTAGGCAGGCTCGGTGACAGTACAATTGAAGTCACTTGTTAGCCACAGCACGTCATTATTAATCGCGATTTCACCGACGTTGATCAGCCGTTCATAGTCCCATTCCGGATCGTTGCCGCGAAGCTTGACTTTCAGACACGTCAGTCCGTCGCGCTTGATCCAGTCCGGCAGCAAAACCGGGTAGCCGTCGTCCGGCTCTTCCCCCGTCAATTCCGAGTCATCGAGCAAATCCTTTCCGCCCACGAGGTGCCAGGCGGGCATGGTTTTCGCCGGGGGAGAGCTGAAAAAGTCGGCAGGATATTTACCGGCAAACGAGACTTTGGCCCCTTGAGCCGGTTCGAGGAAGGCGGATAAATCCTCGTTCATAAATTCGGCGTTATAAGTCGAGTAAACATCGCGCTCCAGAATCTTGCCGTACGCATCGTGCAGGGCGACATCGAATGCCGAGCAGCATACCAGGGCCGCCAGGTGCGGCATGGGTTCGGCCTGCTCGCCCCGCTCGCGGTTGAGCCGCTCCAAAAGCTTCGGCAGAACGGACTCGATAAAATCGCTGCCTATTTCGATTGGATGTCCCTGCCGGTCGAAGCCGGCCCACGCTTCCGCAAGCATCCGGCAGAAAAGCTGCATCGCGTCGCATCGCTCCTGGTAGCCCAGGCTGCTGGGCCAGGCCCACTGGACGCTAAGCGGCGTCTCGCCCCATCCCTGCGCCTTTTTTCCCTCTGCTCCGGTCACAGTTAAGCATGCACGCGCACAAATAACGGAGGTCAGCGTTTCAGGTCCGAACTTCAGCGGAACCCTCGTCTGGACGGGAATAAAATACAAATCGACAGATACCGTTCTTATATCAGTTTTCATGCTCTCACCGTCGAAATTTTCGTTTACATTCAAAATCAGCGACTTGTAGATATCAATAGATTTATAATCTAAACTCAACTATTGGTCAACCTTAACTTTACCGGATTCTAAGGCCGAACGAACTCTACCGGCCTCAGCGGGCATTTAGCGGCGAATTCTTTTTAGAGAGCCCTTGCAGCGAACTTCCGGTTGGGTTATATTAACTGCTCCTGTTGGTCTAAATGGCCTCAAGAAAGACGTCTTTTTGGGTTGCTTTGTCGGCCGGGGCCTCTATAATCTCGATAGAAGACGTTTTTACAGGACGAAGTGTTTTTACTCGTGAGTCGTTAAAAGAGTATCTTAAAATACAGGATGTCATTTCGATATTTGATTGAAAGGAGCAAGCATGGAACTCAATAGAAAACTGAAGATGGGAATGATTGGCGGAGGGCCTGGAGCATTCATCGGCGATGTGCACCGCAAGGCATCACGTTTGGACGGCGGCATAGATCTGGTTGCCGGGGCGTTCGATATCAACCCGCGCAAATCCAAACAGCAGGGACGCGAGCTTATGCTCAATCCCAGGCGCGTTTACGGCACTTACGAGCAGATGATCGACCGAGAGCTTAAGCTGCCGGAAGGCGAAAGGATCGATTTTGTTTCGATCACCACACCGAACAACTGGCATTTTCCGATTGCGAGAGATTTCCTCAACGCGGGCTTCCACGTAATGTGCGAAAAACCGATGACAATCGACTCAAAACAGGCCAAGGAACTCAAGCAACTCGTTAAGAAAACACGCAAAGTGTTCGGACTGATGCACAACTACACGGGCTATCCGATGGTGAAGCTTGCTCGTGACATGGTCCGCGACGGAGACCTGGGCAAGATTCGCAAAATCGTCGTGCAGTATCCGCAGGGCTGGCTGGCCACGGCAATTGAGAAAACGGGCCAGATGCAGGCCGCCTGGCGTACCGACCCGAAGCAGAGCGGCGGGGCCGGCTGCATGGGCGACATCGGGACACACGCCGAGAATCTTTCCGAGTATGTCACCGGGTTGAAAATCAAGGAAGTTTGTGCCGACCTGACGATTTTTGTCAAGGGCCGCAGGCTCGACGACGACGGCAACGTCCTGCTGCGTTTCAACAACGGAGCACGGGGCGTCCTGCACGCCAGCCAGGTTTCCATCGGCGAAGAAAACAATCTGGCCATTTGGGTCTACGGCGAAGATAAGGGCCTGGAATGGCATCAGGAGCATCCAAACCAGTTATACGTCAAGGTTCCGGACGGACCGGTACAAATCTGGAGTCGTGGAAATGGGTACGTCGGCGCCAAGAGCGCCGCGGCCGGTCGTGCCACTCGTCTGCCTTCAGGCCATCCCGAGGCGTTCTTCGAGGCCTTCGCCAATAATTACTGCAACTTCGCCGAAACCGTGCGGGCGAGAATAACCAGGAAAAAGCCCGATCCGCTCGCGCTGGACTTCCCGGACGTCAACGATGGCCTGCGAGGCATGCTTTTCATTGAAACCGTTCTGGCAAGCACCAAGAGCAAGAAAAAGTGGATCGCGTTCAAGAAATAGCGACCAGGACGTGACATTTTAGGAGTAAAAAGAATGCAAAACGTGCAAGAGAATCAACATTCGGGTGATGCGAAGATGTCCCGGCGTAATTTGATGGCTTCCGCTGCAGCCGCGGCGGTGGCGATTTCAGCGGGGGCATCAAATTCAAGAGCAGCAACAGCAACAAAAAAGTTCAAGCTCAAATATGCTCCGCATTTCGGAATGTTCCGGCACAACGCAGGTAAAGACCAGATCGATCAAATCCAGTTCATGGCCGACCAGGGATTTACCGCGATGGAAGATAATGGCATGATGGGTCGGCCGGTGGAGCTGCAGGAGAAAATCGCTCAGAAGATGAGCCGGCTGGGTATGACGATGGGCGTCTTCGTGGCCTATGCCAACTTTGATTTCAAGGTCAAGACATTCGTCACACGTAAAAAAGATGTACGCGAGATGCTCGTCAACCGGATGAAGGAAGCTGTGGAACTGGCAAAGCGGGTGAATGCTAAATGGTGTACAGTGGTCCCCGGTACCTATGAGACCGGCCTGGAATGGGATTATCAGACGGCTAATTGTATCGAGAATCTTAAGTACTGCGCCGAGGTCTGTGAGCCTTCCGGGCTGGTGATGGTACTCGAGTCGCTCAATCCTTGGGCCAATCATCCAGGCCTGTTCCTGACCAAGATTCCCCAGGCCTATATGATCTGCCGGGCGGTTGGTAGCCCTTCATGCAAAATCCTCGATGATTTGTATCACCAGCAGATCACCGAAGGCAATCTGATTCCAAATATCGATATGGCCTGGAACGAGATCGCCTACTTCCAGACCGGCGACAATCCCGGCCGCAATGAGCCGACCACTGGAGAAATCAACTATAAGAACATCTTCAAGCATATCCACGAAAAAGGATTCGAGGGTGTCGTTGGGATGGAGCATGGCAACAGCAAGCCCGGCAAAGAAGGCGAGATGGCGGTCATCGACGCGTATCGGGCCTGCGACGATTTTTAGCCATTGCTATCGAGAACAGATTAGATTTGGTAGGGTGTGCACTGCACACCATCATCACCAATAAATGGTGTGCGATACACGCCCTACGACTGAAAGGAAATACTTATGAAGAACATATCAGTTAAAGAAACCGCCGGAGTTTCGCGCAGGGATTTCATGAAGACCTCTGCGGCCGGTGCGGCGGCAATTCTTGCCGGCAAAAATGTAATCTTCGCCGCAGGAGCTAAAAGGAAACTGAAGATCGCTCTAATTGGCTGCGGCGGCCGGGGCAACGGAGCCCTGGGCAACTGCATGGAGGCCGCCACACATATCAACGGACTGGAGCTGGAATTAGTCGCCACCGCCGACTGGTTTAAGCAAAAGGCCGAATCGACCGGCGGCAAATACCAGCTCCCGGCATCTAAATGCTTCGGGGGCGGCAACGCTTATAAGCAACTTCTCGAAACAGACGCGGACGTCGTGCTTATTGCCACGTCGCCGAACTTCCGCCCCGTGCATTTCGAAGCGGCCGTCAAAGCGGGCAAGCACGTCTTCATGGAGAAACCCGTTGCCGTCGACCCGCCGGGCATTCGAAAGATCATCGCGGCCGGTGAGATTGCCAAAAAGAACGGCCTCGGAGTCGTCGCCGGCACGCAGCGCCGGCACCAGGCGAACTATCAACGGATACAATACGCCGTCGAGCGAGGCGCTATCGGCAAAATCGTCGGCGGCTGTGTCTGGTGGTGCGGCGGGGCACTCTGGTACAAAACCAAAGACCCGAACGAAAGCGACGCCGACTATATGGTCCGCAACTGGGTCAGCTTTACCGAGATGTCGGGCGACCACATCGTCGAGCAGCACGTTCACAATCTCGACGTCGCCAACTGGTACATCGGGCATCCGCCGGACAACGCGCTCGGCTTCGGCGGCCGGGCACGCCGAAAGACCGGCAACCAGTTCGACTTCTTCAGCGTCGATTACGATTACGGCGACGGCGTCCGCATCCACAGCATGTGCCGCCAGATCAACGGGACCGACGGCGGAGTCCGGGAATTCTTCAGAGGCACCGAAGGCCAGACCATGGGCGGCGGGGGCCTTAAAGGAAAAGAAATCAAGCCGCCGGACTTCCCCGACCGCAACGCCTACGTGCAGGAGCATGTCGATCTGCTCGAAAGTATTCTCAAAAACGAGCCGCTCAACGAGGCCCGCAACGTCGCCGAATCGACGCTCACCGCGATAATGGGCCGAATCTCCACCTATACCGGCAAGCTGGTCAGGTGGAAAGACCTGACGGAGAACACCGGTTCGCCCTGGTACAATATGACGCTCACGCCGACCGCCCTGGATTTCGAGTCACCCGGAGTAGTAGCTCCCCCGGACGATATCGTAGCAATCCCCGGAACAGATAGAAGACGTAGAGGTTAAGCCAATACCCGTGCCGGGGTGCCCCGGCACAGGTGGAAAAATAAATCTGTAGGGTGTGCACTGCACACCATCATCGCTATTCAAAAAGTCGCGCCATTACAAGCGCGGCTTTTTTTATACCCCCCCGGCCAAAAATAGCTTTATACCAATGGCTTAAACAGGAACGTTTACGATTCCGTGTATTGAAGTTCTTTTTCTCCTGTTTCGATACGTCTTTACCATCCCTTGTTCGACTTCAACCTCATAAATCCGTAAACGGCACTAATAGAATCCCCGCCGA
>CAZTDF010000078.1:0-18336 GCA_964612465.1 uncultured Pirellulales bacterium | reverse complement strand
AAACAAAGCCAATTCAAAGCCAATATGCCGGCCTTTAGCCGGAAATCCTAAGCACGAAGCTCTAAATCCGAAACACGAGGAATGGGCGGAAAATGGCTGGAATTGGACGGTGATTAGAAGTTTTCGACGATTGCGGCTGTGTGGATTGCCAGCAGCATCAGGTAGTCCAGGTCGCTGAGGGTATAGTACCGCTTTTCTCCGGCGTTATCGACGTACAGCACGCCGAAGCAGCCGGATGGGTCTATAATCGGGGCTATCATGGCAGAACATGGTTTTCCATCCTGCAACGGAAACCGCGGCAAGAGCAGGAATTCCTGATTTTCAATAGCATGTGTGATTTTTTTGTGAACTTTTATATCGCTCAGATCCAGAACGCCGCTGTCCCGGCTCTTGCCGGCGTGAACGGTCATCGGGCCTTCCGGCAAAGCCCGCAAAGCACACCAGCAATTGTTCGCCTGGAACTGCTTCAAAGTGATGCCCAGCAAAGTTTTAAGCACCTCGTCGGGGCCGTTGGATTTGCAGATCGCCTCGGTGGCCTGCAGAAAATCCTTCACCCGCATGGCCGGCAGTTGAATATCGGGAGCACGTTCGGCATCCGGCTTTCGAACGATGATCTGACGAGCCGGTGCCGCCGCAGGGCCCGGTTCACGCGGGGCGGATATGAGCGTGTCATCCAGATGAATAGGTTTGCCGGCATCGGCGTCGAGCGTGACTTCGATCTCGAAAATTCCGATTTTAATACAATCTCCGGTCTTGATTGGAGCCTTATGAATCGCCTTATCGTTCAGAAATGTTTTATTTGCCGAGTCGAGGTCTTCGAGCACCCACGTGCTATCCTGCGTAGTGAAGATAGCAGCGTGCTGTCTCGATACAGCCCTGTCGGGAAGAAAAACCTGGCTGTGCTCATGCCGGCCGATATAGACGGGGCCCCTCTCGAACCGAAAGTCGTTGACAGTTTGACCGTCTTTTTTCACAATCAAACGCATTTGCCCTGTCTCCCATACACAGGCCCTAAGATTATATACTCATATCATCGACTATTTGTTTCGATTTATCAAGGAAACAAGCACGGAATGGCGGTATATTTTGAGCATTCTGGCTTAATTGCAGGCTGGCTGCGCGATTGCTTTTCAGGTGTCGATATAGATGCGGTTTTTGCCGAAATGCTTTTCGGGGAATCCCCACGCTTATTGCTTTGCCGCCGGGCAATTTCGCGCCGGGCCTCACAGAAGACCAGCAGAAACCGCCGTGAGAAAAGCAAAGCAATCGGGAAAGTCCCAGACCTAATGCACCAGCGTCTCGATTTCATCGGAAGTCAGGGCTACGTTGTAGATTCGGACTTCGTCGATCTTGCCGTTATAGAATCGCGTGCCTGCATTCAGGGAGCTAATCAGAAGCCGGAATCCTTCGCGCGGAATCCTCTCAGTATAGCCGGCGGAAGCGTCTGTCCGGCCGTTGATGTAGATTGTCGCTTCCGAACCGTCCAGGGACACGGCTACGTGCGTCCATTCGTTCAGGGGCGTTGTCGCCATCGACAAAACGGACACCGGATCGGAACCGGCCTGCGCCACGGCAAACTCTACCTCGCCTTCCAGATGCCGCATGAGGGTGTAGTCGATAGCGTCGGATTCTTTGTCAGAACGAGCCAGAATATATCGCATGCCTCCCATATGCTGCGGTTCGAGCCACATAGCCAGCGTCATTTTCTGTGTACCCAGCCGTGGCGAGTCGCCGCAATCCATATAGGTATTGAGTCCGTTGAACTGCAGGGCCCCGTCGATCTTACCGGCGGCCCACTGTCCTGCGTGTACAGTCGCATCGATGCAGCCGGTGGAATCGTAAGCGATGTCACCTTCAGTCTCGTCGAGTGCCCAGTGCGCTATCAGCGGCGAATACTCCGGCCAGTTGTCCGAGCTTATCGTCTCGCCTACGGCCAAAACCATCGCCGGGCATTGGGCCAATTCGGCAAATCTCTGCGCATCAGCGAGAGTGCCAACGATCTGGCCCCAGTGGTACGGTATGGCCAGATCTGGCTTTATATACCCCGTCGCCTCGGCTGCTTCGGTCGCGTCCATTGTGTACGTGCCGCCGGCAGGAAGGAACGCCACGTCAATGTCACCGAGAGATTTCATCTCCTCGATAAGGTCCGTATCGCCCGCGACATAGATTCGTTTGCCGCCAAGCTCTATGATGTACCCAACCCAGTTGTTGGATTTGGGATGTCGAGACTTATTGATATTATACGCATGCACGGCTGTGATTGTGACAAAGTCGAATTCGATTGTCTGGCCGGGAGCGATGGTTTGTCCGCTACCGTACAGTTGAATCACATCAGGCGGTCCGACAAACTGCGTTTCGGCATTGGAAACCTTCGATATATCCGAAGGCGAGTAATGGTCGCCGTGAGTATGAGTCACACACACCAACGTAGCATCATGAAGCGAATCAGGAACTCTCTCCGGGTCCACATAAACTATGCAATCATCCGTCCAGACTTTCACAGTCGAGTGGCCCAGCCACTGGATGTAAACAATTTGTTCGGCCCCGGCCGGCGACATGCTCGCCTCAACCGTGCCACCATAAGCTCCCATATTGATAATATCACCATTAGGCTCGGGCTCATCACCAACCGCACTATTCGGATCCCCGGCGTCAATGCACGGGCTGGTGACATCATACACAACCCAGCTTTCGATAACCGGATCCCATCGTCCCGCTTCGGATTTCAAATGATAGTCACCGTCAATCCAGACGGCATTAGGAACATTCGGTTCGACAATTACATTCGGATCATTTATATCCGCCCAATAACCGGGATTTGCAAACAATGGATCTTCATCAATATTCCCTTCACCTTCACATCCGCCCTGTATATTACTATATGTGATTGTTATAATTGAATTGTCTAAATTTGATATTTCGTTACCATCACCCCAGAAAATACTATTAACTATCTGAAGATTGCTCGGAAATAAACTGTGATAAGAGGCGCAAGCTAATGCCTTCCCTTGTATAGCAGAATTTGAAAACATTGAACAATTGGCAAGAATTAAATGATTTTGAGAAATATTCGAGACATTCATAGCGCCACCAACGTTTGCGGAATTATTGTTGAATATGCAATTGGTCATTATTGTACTACCTGCCCAAATATGTATTCCACCGCCATCACCAGCTGAATTCCTATAAAATTTACAGTCATTCAGGTTTGAATCAGTATTGGAATTTATCATACCTCCACCATCGTATTTTGACGAGTTTCCGCTGAATATACAATTGTTGATTGTAAGACTGCTCGTGTAACTGATCATTCCACCACCATTACGAAGAGATGAGTTATCGAAAAAGGTACAATTATTCAAGGTCAGCGTAGTTTCCTCATTTGATATCCCACCGCCCTCTTCCCAGGCAAGATTCTCGCTGAAATTACATTTTGTTAAGATGTGACTGCCATAATAATTATATATCCCGCCTCCTTTCCAAATTGCAGTGTTCCTAATGAATTCACAGCTTTGAAGCATCGAGTTGCTTTCGATATTACATATTCCGCTGCCATGGTGAAATGATAAATTCTCTTGGAATATACAGCTTATCATTGTTATACCACTGTTATCCATGTTTGCCATTCCGCTACCGTAATATGATGAATTATCTTTGAACATACAATTTGTTAAAATAGGATTACTATTGAAGTTATACATTCCACCGCCAAGATTTCCTGAATTACGAAAAAGTATGCAGTGAGTTATGTTCGGATCTCCGAAAATGCAAAATACACCACCACCACGCTGGAAATTATTATTTTCGGGATATGGAAGATCTAATATCGGGCCGTTAGCATTTCCGGCTGTGATCGTGAAACCATCAATGACTGCGTTTGGATCTGTACTGCTACTTGTAACAACATGATAGCTGTTTTCAGATCGAGTCGGTTCGTTTAGGAAACTGCCAAATTGATCGTTAACCTCTACATCGTCACCATTCAGATCGCCGCTCAGGATAGTCTCGTAAAGTTCGATATCACGAGCGTTTGGATCCAATTCGCCGACACCAGCGTAGCCGCCTTTGATAGTCACGCCATTGATAAGCTTGAATGTGGCTTCGCGGTCGCCGGGTGTTTGGTTCGCTCCCATATCGGGTTTGTAAATGCCCTGAGCTACTCGGATTTCGACCGGCTTTTCAGCGGAATTAGCATCGGCCAGGGCATCCTGCAGAAAAGTATATGCATTTTCCCAACTTGTGCCGTCGTTAGCCCCGGCGGCATCATCATCAACGTATATTGTCTCGCCTAAAGTGGAAGTACACAGTGCTGCAAACAAAAGTACTGATATTATTAAACGGCTTCTTAGATTTATTCTAAGCATTTTGAACTTTCCTTTCCGCTCTGAGGGCTATTGGATGCACATTTTCTGCTCATTTTATATGCCTTCGAATGTGCCGTGAATCCATATTTTATGATACATTTTTAGATTTGATTGTCAAGACAAAACTATAAATGAAGCGATCGAACAGCCCAGAAACAGGCGTATTTTGTGCTGGCATTCTTATGGTTTTTTACGTAAAATCCGAGTTCCATTTGATTATCTGAAACTGAAAGGGCCAATTATGTTTAAGTACTTGCTGGTTTGTATGATACTGATTTTTTCGCTCGCCGGTCTCGCTTTCTCCGGCGATACAAATATCCGTGTTGTCGATAAGCCTGATACCGAGGTGGCCAACGACTTCTACGTCGGCAATCGAGCGCCGTTGACGCCGAGTCCATTGATAAAGCTGCCGGTCGGGGCGATTGAGCCGGCCGGATGGGTCCGCAGGCAGCTCGAATTGCAGGCGGATGGATTTCATGGACATTTGACCGAGATCAGCCAGTTCCTCAAGAAAGAAGGCAACGCATGGCTTAGCCCGGCGGGTGAGGGCGATCACGGCTGGGAAGAACCCGCTTACTGGCTTAAGGGATTCAGCAACTGCGGCTACATCCTCAGCGACGAACGCATGATCAAAGAATCGAAGATATGGATTGAAGCAGCGCTGGCCAGCCAGAAAGAAGACGGCTGGTTCGGGCCGGACAAGGGCAGAAAAGGAGCGGCTACGGGACTACAGGGCCGCGAGGACCTTTGGCCTAATATGATTATGCTCTTCTGCCTGCAGGATTATTATGACTTCACCGGCGGTAAAGATAAGCGGGTCATTGAGCTGATGACGAAGTATATGAAGTACCTGATGACCGTGCCGGAAGACAGGTTCCTGGTTGGCTATTGGCCGAAGATGCGCGGAGGCGACCTGCTTTACAGCGTTTATTGGCTGTATAACCGAACGGGAGATAAATTTCTGCTGGAGCTGGCCGAGAAGGTGCATCACCATACCGCCGAATGGGAAAAGGACGTCATCAACTGGCACAATGTCAATATGTCGCAGGGTTTCGGCGAAGCCGGCACGTTCTATATGCAATCGAAGAATCCAAGTCATTTACAGGCGGCCGAGCGTAACTGGCAAAAGATCCGGGACATGTACGGCCAGGTGCCCGGCGGGATGTTCGGCGGCGACGAGAACTGCCGGCCCGGCTATACCGGACCGCGCCAAGCAATCGAAACGTGCGGCATGGTCGAAATGATGCTCTCACACGAAACACTGCTGACCATCAGCGGCGATGTGAAATGGGCCGACCGCTGCGAGGATGTGGCGTTCAATTCGCTGCCGGCGGCATTTACGGCCGACCTTAAGGCGCTGCATTATCTGACGGCGCCAAACATGATTCTCTGTGATCGAAACAACAAGTCACCGGGCCTGCAGAACGGCGGTCCGATGTTGCTGTTCGACCCGCATGATCATCGCTGCTGCCAGCACAATACCGGGCACGGCTGGCCTTATTACGCCGAGCATTTGTGGCTCGCTACGGCGGGTAACGGCCTGGCGGCAGCCCTGTATGCCTCAAGTAAAGTCACGGCAAAAGTCGGTGACGGAACGGAAGTTACAATAAGTGAAGAAACGCTATATCCGTTTGACGAGAAAATCAGCATGACCATCACAACCGGCAAGCCTGTCCGATTCCCGCTTTATCTGCGTGTACCCGGCTGGTGCAAAAATCCCGAGTTGACAATCAATAAGAAATCCCTCAAAGTGAACGGGTCCGGATCGTACATCGAGATTAATCGTCAGTGGTCCGACGGCGACAAAATACAGCTTAACTTAGCCATGAAAATCTCGCTGCGAACATGGAAAAAGAATCAAAACAGTGTATCGGTGGACCGCGGGCCTCTGACCTACTCGCTGAAGATCGGCGAAAAATACGTCCGCGAAGGAGGCACCGACGATTGGCCGGCGTGGGAAATCCATCCGACGACACCGTGGAATTACGGATTGGTGCTAAATGAAAACAAGCCGGCCTCGTCGTTCCGGGTAGTGCGCAACGACTGGCCCGATGACAACCAGCCTTTTAAGGCAGACGCCGCACCGATAGAGCTTCGCGCCAAAGCAAAAAGAATCCCGGCATGGCAGAAAGACCACTTGGGACTGGTCGGCAAACTTCAGCTAAGCCCGGCAAAATCCAGTGAGCCGACAGAGAATGTCACGCTAATCCCGATGGGCTGTGCCCGGCTGCGGATTTCGTCGTTCCCGACGATCGGCTCGGGCCCCGAAGCTTATCAATGGAAACAGCCGCCCAAGATAATACCCGCCACAGCATCGCATTGCTGGGAGGCTGACACCGTCGCAGCACTCAGCGATAAAGTTCTGCCGCGAAGTTCGAACGACCAGAGCATCCAGCGCATGACCTGGTGGCCTCATAAAGGAACAGCAGAATGGGTGCAGTATGATTTCGAAAAGCCCCAAAAAATTTCCAGTGCAGCAGTATATTGGTTCGACGACATGGGCGGAGGCGGCTGCCGGATTCCGATATCCTGGCGATTGCTTTACAAAGAGGGCAACATTTGGAAGGAAGTATCCAACGCCGGCAGCTACGGCGTCGAAAAAGATAAATTCAACAGCGTAAGATTCAACCCGGTACAGACATCCGCTCTGCGACTGGAGGTGCAATTGCAGCAGGATTTTTCCGGCGGTATTCTCGAATGGAGCGTTGACACAGAGTAAAGATAAGAATAATATAGCCCGCTTATATGGCAAGAAATAAAATTACAATAGTCGGAGCCGGCAACGTCGGCGCGACAACCGCCCATATCGCGGCAACCAGACAACTCGGTGATATCGTTCTGATCGACATCGTCAAAGGCCTCGCCGAGGGCAAAGCCCTCGATATCGCCGAGGCGGCCCCTGTCCAGCTTTACGACTCCAATCTCGTCGGCACATGCGACTGGAAAGAAACCGCCGACAGTGATATCGTTATTATAACGAGCGGTCTACCCCGCAAACCCGGCATGAGTCGGGACGATTTGCTCGCAAAGAACGCCGGGATTGTTAAGGACGTCAGCGAACAAACAGCAAAATATTCGCCCGACAGCATCGTTATTGTAGTATGCAATCCGCTCGATGCGATGGTTTACACCGCCGGCAAGATTACAGGTTTCGCGAAAAATAAGGTTATGGGCATGGCAGGCGCGCTGGATTCGGCACGCTTTAGCTGCTTTCTCGCTGCTGAGCTTGGCGTGAGCGTCGAGGACATTAAGTGCACATTGATGGGCGGCCACGGCGACGACATGGTTCCTTTACCCAGATTCACATCCGTCGGGGGAATATCGGTAACGGAGCTGCTCGACGAAGCAAAAATCGCCAAACTGATCGAACGAACGCGAAAAGGCGGCATAGAAGTAGTAAACCTGCTCGGCTTCAGCGCTTATTACGCCCCCGCCGCCGGGGCGGCAAAGATGGCCGAGGCAATACTAAAAGACAAGAAGACCGTACTTTCGTGCTGCGCTTATTGCGATAGTCAATATGACGCTGGGGGATATTTCATCGGCGTTCCCGCCATTCTCGGCAAAAATGGAGTCGAAAAAGTTATCGAGCTCGATTTAAACGGCTCCGAGCGTGCCCAGTTCGACAAATCCCTCGCCCACGTCAAACAGCTCGCGGCAAAGATTGACGAGCTTATATAAACAGAAAAAACTTTCGGTTATTTGTTGCCATCTTTCTGGAAATGGTGTAACCTACTAAGCCTTTTAGGAATATGGAATCCTAAAGTAGGGGTATGAATGGAATTGATAAAGATACCATTCCAATGCTACCAAATAAACTTCAAAGAATATGCATGTATTTGGCCCTTGCTGTCAAATAACAAGATTGAGGAAATAAGAATATGCCTACAAATATAGAATCCTTCGTCAAAACGTTAGAATCAGAAGGTGTGGATGCCGGTAAGAAAGCCGCCAAGAAGATTGAGGCCGAGGCCAAAAAGAAAGCAGGCGAAATTAATGCCGAGGCCAAAGAAACGGCAAATCAGATAATTGCCGAAGCACAGGCCGAAGCCGAAAAAGTAAAGGTCAGAATGAATTCAAGTCTGGAATTAGCTATACGCGATACTATTTTCCTGCTTCGTGAAAAGCTTAGTTTACAGCTTAAAAGCATACTGAAATTGAATGTTGAAAAAGCCCTTAATGACGAAGAAACACTTTTGCACGTTTTGCGTGAAGTAATCCCTGCTTATGCAAAGGCCAATACAGAAAAGAAGACTACCACAGAGATTAATATTTCCCAAAAAACAAAAAGCCGGCTGTTGGAAACTTCACTTAGAGAGTTGGCGCATTCACTCAAAGATCAGAACGTTCAGCTTGATATCAATTACAACCTGGCTAAAGAGGGTTTCGAATATAAGATTGAAGGTTCAACTGTAGAAGTAAGTACCGATTCTGTAACATCTTTGCTGGCGGATATGATTGACCCGGGCCTTCAGCAATTCCTTGAGAAAGCATCTAAAGCCAAGGACTAAGACGACACGGTAAATTTGGCAGCTATCACGAAAGAACCAAAGAGAATAATGAGTAAATTTCATCGATATGACTATTTATTAAGCGTTCTTCCGACGTTGGAACCGATGGGCAGCATTCCTCCATTGAGCAAGCACGGTTTACTGGAGCAGGTTATTGGCTCGAATGGTCCTGTTCGTACGGTTGAGATGCTTCTTCTAAGCGATGATCTCACGCAATATCAAGCGTTCTTAGCGGAAGAAATTGATACAGATCAGATCGATTTGGTGATTCTTTCTCTCGATAAGGGAGAAAATGAGAATGTTTTACCGGATTTCCTTTTGCCGGAAGAGTCAGCCGAAGCGGTAGAGGGAGAAAAGGAAAACGAGCGTTTATCTATCGATGGAATCTGGGCACGATATTTCCATCACGCTGCTTCTGTAGCAAAACGCACGCAAAGCAGCTTTTTGAAGGCCTGGATCGGATTCGAGGTCGGACTTCGCAACGCATTGGCCACAGCTCGTGCTCAAACGCTCGAGTTGGATTTTGCCGCTTACCTGGTCGCACCCGAATTGGCTGACAAGGATACGGATTATAGTCACACCGTATCGGAATGGTCCGGAGCTTCTAACCCCTTAACTGCACTTAGAGTGCTGGATGAAGCGAGATGGGACTGGTGCGAGGAGCACGGGGGCTGGTATAATTTTCACGCCTGTGAAATTGAAGTGTATGCTGCAAGGCTGGTGCTTCTGCACCGCTGGCGGAGGATTTTATCTGAGAAACAACAACGCAATGAGACAAGTTTAACATAAACCTGATTACAGGATATAACGTTAATATCGCTTGATAGTGAGGAAATATTGTGATAGGACAAATTAAAGCCGTCTTTGGAAATATGGTCGTGGCACAGACCGAGGACCGGGTTATTAAGAACGCCGTAGGTTATTGTGTGCGAAATGATGGGATCAAGCTCTTGTGCGAAGTAATCCGAGTTCGCGGCGATTCCGTCGATCTTCAGATATTCGAAGAGACTCGCGGCCTAAGAGTAGGAGACCAGGTGGAGTTTCAGGAGGACATGCTCTCGGTGGTCTTGGGGCCGGGCCTGTTGGGCCAGATCTATGACGGACTTCAGAATACGCTGCCGGAGTTAGCAGAAAAGGTTGGCTATTTTCTCGAACCGGGCAATTATATTCACGCCCTGGATACCGAGCGTCAGTGGGACTGGACCCCAAAAGTACAAACCGGCGCCGTGGTAGAAGCGGGAGACACCCTCGGCAGCGTTCCAGAGAGTATCTTCGAACACAATATTATGGTGCCTTTCGGCCTGGAAGGCCAGTACACCGTTCAATCCGTTGTCGAATCCGGTTCCTATACCATTAGAAAAGAAATCGCCACCCTAACCGATTCTTCAGGCAAGGAACACAAGGTGACCATGGAACAGGTTTGGCCCGTAAAACGGCCCTTGTCTGTAGCGAAGAGGCGATTGCTGCCAACGAAACCCCTGGTTTCAAGCGTTCGTATTATTGATTCGATGTTTCCGATCGTTCAGGGCGGCACGTACTGTATTCCGGGGCCTTTCGGTGCCGGCAAAACCGTACTCCAGCAAATTACCTCACGCCATGCTCATGTCGATGTCGTCATTATTACAGCCTGTGGCGAACGGGCGGGCGAAGTTGTGGATACGATTAGAGAATTCCCCAAACTGCAAGATCCGCGGACAGGCAAGAGCCTGATGGAACGAACCATCATAATCTGTAATACGTCGGCCATGCCTGTCGCGGCCCGTGACGCATCCGTTTATACGGGGGTGACATTAGCAGAATACTACCGCCAGATCGGCCTTAATGTCCTGCTTTTGGCCGATTCGACCAGTCGCTGGGCCCAGGCGATGCGTGAGATTTCAGGGCGTCTGGAAGAGATACCGGGCGAGGAGGCATTTCCCGCTTACCTTGAAAGCCGTATCGCAAATTTCTATGAGCGGGCGGGAGCCATTGAGCTTCGTGACAAACGCATAGCATCGGTGACTATCGGTGGTACAGTCAGTCCCGCCGGCGGCAACTTCGACGAACCTGTTACACAGGCAACGCTCAAAGTTGTTGGCGCTTTCCACGGCCTGAGTCGATCCCGAAGCGATGCACGCCGTTATCCCGCCATCGATCCGCTGGAAAGCTGGAGCAAATATATCGGTATCATTGATCCGAAAAAAGTAAAGATAGTCAATAACACGCTCAGGCGAGGCGACGAAATTCACCAGATGATGACGGTTGTCGGTGAGGAAGGGACACCGATCGAAGATTTCACCATCATGCTTAAAGCGGAATTCTTCGACTCTGCCTATTTGCAGCAAAATGCTTTCGACGACGTGGATGCCGCCACCTCGATAGATCGGCAGCGTTTTGTCTTCGACAAAATACTCGAAATCATCGAAGCGGATTTTGCCTTCAAAGACAAGGACGAAGCACGTCATACACTCAAGAAGATCAGCAGCATGTTCATTAACTGGAACTATGCACCCTGGGATGAGAGTGTGGTCCCCGAACCAAAAGAGAAGGATGTTTCCGAATCGGAGGAACAGGAGAAGCCCGAATCAGAAGAGAAAGATGTCCCCAAATCGGATGAAAAGGATAAGCCCGCTGATAAGTCCCCTGCCAAAGACGGCCAGGCAACCGAACGGGGTGACTTTAAGGAAATCCTCGGTCAGATTGATCAGTATATCCAATCCCTTTTGAAAAATTCAGACAAATCAGAAGCGGAGGATGAACTTGAGCCATCGGCGGTTTCAAACCATACGCAAGAGGGCTCTAAGAATCGGAAAGAGAAAAGTGATAAAGGATTGCAATAGCGTTATAATGCAGCGATCAACAATCTAAGGCGGTTCATTATGAGAACATTTTACGATGAGATTTCACAAATAGCCGGTAACGTCGTGACGGTCAAGGCTCAGGGCATAGGGTACGACGAGCTCGCTATCATTACATCAGGCCACAGCTCTTCTCTGGCTCAGGTTATCCGTCTCGAGGACGACCAGGTAAGTCTCCAGATATTTGCCGGCACGGAAGGCGTCTCCACCGGAGACAAGATTCGATTCCTCGGCCACTCTTTCAAAGTGCCGTTCGGAGATGCCCTGCTTGGACGGGTCTTCGATGGATCGGGACGCCCGAGAGATGGCAGGCCTGAGGTCAAAGCCAAAGCAGTGGAAACCGGCTCGCCGGCGGTCAATCCGATCAAACGGAGAGTTCCGGACAAAATGATACACACTCGTATCCCGATGATCGATATTTTCAACACGTTGGTAGGCTCACAGAAATTGCCGATTTTTTCCGTCGCCGGCGAACCTTACAATGACGTACTGGCACGAGTTGGGATGCAGGCCGACGCCGACATTATTATTCTGGGCGGTATGGGTTTACGTCACGACGACTATCTGACCTTTCGGCACCGTTTTGACGAGGCTGGCGTTCAGGGTCGAACGATCATGTTCATTCATACGGCCGCCGATCCCGTCGTGGAATGCCTGCTGATACCGGACCTGGCATTGGCCGTAGGCGAACAGTATGCCTTGCAGGGTAAAAACGTTCTCGTGCTTCTGACGGATATGACTTCTTTCTCAGACGCCTTGAAAGAAATCGCTATCACGATGGAACAGGTCCCTTCAAACCGCGGGTATCCGGGCGACTTGTATACTCAGTTGGCCAGACGGTACGAGAAGGCCGTTGATTTCGACGGCGCCGGCTCTATGACCTTATTGGCCTGCGTTACGATGCCGGGCGACGATGTCACTCATCCGGTTCCCGACAACACCGGCTATATTACCGAAGGCCAGCTCTATCTGCGTAACGGCCGGATTGAACCCTTCGGCTCGCTGTCTCGTTTGAAACAGTTAGTCAACGGAGAAACAAGGGACGATCATCGTGCCATTATGAATTCTTGTATTCAGCTTTACGCACAATGCGACGAAAGCCGGGAAAAACGGGAAATGGGCTTCGAGCTGTCCGAATGGGACACGAGGTTGCTGGAGTACGGCGATAAGTTCGAAGACGAGATTATGAATCTGAATCTGAACATAGAACTTTTCGATGCACTGGACAAATGCTGGGAAATCCTTGCCGAATGTTTCGATCCGGAGGAGACGGGTATCAGAGATACTATTGTCAAGAAACACTGGCCCAAAAAAGGTCGTCGAGCAAAGGCTGAGCCGCAAGTCGAAGCAGTCAAGTCATAACAGTAATACAGAACGCATATGGCTAAACGAAAGATAAAGTTTACACGAACAGAACTCAAGCATCAGCGGGACGCCCTGGCTCGCTTCAGACGCTACCTGCCGACACTCAAGCTAAAACAGCAGCAAGTGCAGTCTTCCATCGTACAGATGCGTGAAATATTTCGTGAGAAAGAGGCGGCCGTAAAGACAACGAAAAAAACGATCTCAGCCTACGACGGCTTATTCAATGATGTTGCTGGTGTCAATTTTACAAAGCTGGCCACGCCCGAGTCCGTCAACACATCCACACATAGCATCGCTGGCGTCCATGTGCCGCGATTCGAGACGATATCCTTTCCCAAAGCTGATTTTAGCCTGTTCGCAACCGCGACGTGGGTCGACAGGGCTCTTGCTGATTTGAAAAAACTCAATCACCAGACAGCGGAACTTGATATTTTACAGGAGGGTCTCGATCTGTTGCAGGCCGAACTCAAGAAAGTAATGCAACGAGTGAATCTTTTCGAAAAAGTCATGATCCCGAACACCCTTGAGAATATTCGCCGGATTCGTATCGCCTTGGGCGATCAGATGACCGCCGGCGTGGCACGGGCAAAAATTGCCAAGGCCAAATTAGAGCAAAAAGAACACGAAGGCTCCAGGGAGGCTGTCGCTTTATGATCGTACCGATGTCCAAAATCTACATCGTAACGCAGAGTCACAACCGTGATCGGCTTTTGGATGCGCTTGGGCAATTGGGCGTTGTGCACGTCGAACCGGTAGATCCCGAGAAAGCCGTTGCAAAAGAACTAACCGTACGCGCGATCTCCACCATTGGCCGCGGCCTGCAAGTATTGCAGGGGATTAAACCTTCGGGCAATACTCCTGAGATGTCCCCGCTGGATACAGCCAGGGAAGCTATTTCGATTCAAAAGGCAATAGCGGACCAAGAGGATCACCTCAATACTCTACACCGAAAAGCCAGCCAACTCACACTCTGGGGTAATGTCGAGCTCAAGCAGCTTGAGCAGCTCCGTTCAACGGGCATTGAAATAAAATTCTTTTCAGTAGCTCAAAAAGACCTAGCCGAACTCGAGGCGGAGTGTGTCGAAACGGTTACCGAACTACCGGGCCGGGAGATGATGGTCGCCGTCATTGATCGAGCCGGACAGTTTCAAGCTCCTGAAGGGGCCAAGCCAATACCATGGCCTGACTCAGACCTACCCACAGTCAGGAAAGAAGCCGCCGAAGTGGACGCTTCCCTCAAACGGCATCGTAATCGTCTGGCCGAACTGGCAAATCTGATCGAAGTCATGCGGGAGCAGCTCAAGCAGAACCAAATTGAGGCGGATATCTGTGTCGTGCAGAACAGCGGTCTTTCAAGTGACGCTCTGTTTGCCCTGCAGGGCTGGACGCCTTCTCGCAAGGCCGAGTCACTGTCGGATAAACTCGCCGAACGGGACATTACCGCCGCGGTGGAAGTTTTGCCCGTAGAGGAGGAAGAACAACCCCCTACTCTGATCGAATACCCTCGCTGGGCCAGACCCATCAAGGCTCTCTTCGATATGCTCGGTACCCTGCCCGGCTACAAGGAATACGACATATCGCCCTTCTTCATGATTGCGTTGCCGCTTTTCGCCGCCATGCTCATCGGCGACGCTGGCTACGGTGTGATCCTGGCCGGGGCCGGTCTGGCGTTTTATCGGAAGATCGTACGCGCCGCAGGCAAGCCCGCCGCCCACCTGCTCATCATTTTCGGCCTGGCAACGATGCTTTGGGGCATTCTGACGGCCAACTATTTCGGCGTTACACCGCAATCTTTCATCGATATTGGACGTGAGGGATTAGCCAATGCGATGCTGGCCGTAGCACCACTCTGGCGTTCGGACGGGGAGGAAGCCCGCGCTCTAATCATGAAAATATCGCTCATCATCGGCTGTATTCATCTTGTCTCGGCGCACCTGCACACTGCCGTCAAGTTGTTTCCCGACACCAGGGCTTACGCAGAAATCGCATGGATGGTCATCCTGGTCGATATGCTGGTTCTTATTTGGCATCTCATGTTCATCGGCGTGGATCAAATGCCGGCGTGGGTTGGTTATATCCTGCTGATTGGCTTAGTCACAGCGAGCTGGTTTACGGCACCTGCAAAGAATCCGATCAAACGATTCCTGATCGGCCTGGCCTCGTCCATATTGCCTCTGCTGAGCACGTTTAGCGATATTATGAGCTACATCCGCCTGTTCGCCGTAGGATTGGCCAGCTACTACATCGCCGACGCTTTTAACGGCTTGGGAGCGAAGGTCGCCGGCTCGGCCACGTGGATTGGAGGCGCTCCTATCGTGATCTTCGGCCACACCCTCAATATCGGCCTGGCCGCCATCGCCATTTTCGCACACGGCGTGCGATTGAATATGCTGGAATTTTCAAATAACGTTGGAGTTAAATGGGCCGGCTATGCGTATCGGCCTTTCACAAAAGACAAAGATACTTCTATCGGAGAAAATGAATTATGACAGGTATGGAATTCGCAGGACAATTATCAATGGGTCTTGTTATGATCGGTGCAACTTTGGGCAGTGCCCTCGGCATCGGTGCTGCGGCACAGGCGGCGGCTGGTGCATGGGCCAAGGAAGCAAAAGCCGGAAAACCTTTGAATTTCTCCTATATCATTCTCACCGGCATGCCCTTGTCACAAACCATCTACGGATTTATCCTGATGCTGGTTGGTCTGTCACCTCTGGTTACCGGTGAAAATCCGCTGACGAGCACGCATCCGGGCACCTTATTGGGCATCGGCATCGCCGGCGCCATAGCGGAGCTGGCCAGCGCATGGATTCAGGGCATCATCGGGGCAGCCGGCTGCCGCTCGATATCCGAAGGCGAGGGCAAGGGATTGGTCTTTATCATTATCTCCATGGGTATCGTCGAAACCGTTGGTCTGTTCGGCTTCGTATTCCTGCTGCTCGTCCTGCCGGGATAAGTTTCAAAGGCTCGGATATTATTTTCTGCAGGGCATAGGGTTAAGAATAGCTCATATGTAATGAGCAACTACTGCGAAGCCCTCAGAGCGATCAGTGCCGCCCGAAAGAACGTCCCCGGCCGGTTAGCATATCCCGGCTGTCTCTACACGGACCTGGCGGCAATCCAAGAATATTTAGCCCGCCGATTCGCTCGGCGGGCTTTCTTTTTTCTATGCCTCCTCGACGACCTTCCATCCGATCGCATCGGCCAGCGAATATACGGACTTCTTTATGTCGCCGTAGCATGTCACCCGGTGCCAGCTCCACAGGTCCCACATTTCAAACAGTTTTTCGATGTCACCGGCCGGCTCTACGGCAAGCTTCGTCCGGCATGCACGGTCGTCCGGATCGTTTTCGACCGCCTTGCCCTGATGGATTATTATTTCCTTCTGCGGCTGCCTGATTTCGAGCGTCGTCGTCATGTACCCTAACGGCAGAATCGAACGGACCGAAGCGCCCTGCCTGTCCTCGGAATGCGTCAATATTTCAAACGGATTGGTCGGCCCGTCGGGACCGAACATCTTGTTCGGCGCCACGCAATGCGCGTAGATAATCTGCCGCTTGGTAGTATCGATGACCGGGTCGGAAATGAAACCCGGCCGGCCGCCCGTCATCGCCTCTATCGTCACCATTGTCGCCGTGGACCTTATATCACACTCACAGGCCCCAATCATTCCTTCGTTGTTCAACTGGTGAAATCCCAGGCACGGGTAGGCATGGATATGGCCGCCGTAGAATCCGCCCAGGCAGTTAATCGCAATCGCATTCGCCCCGTGCTTTTTCAGCACCTCTTTCATGCCCAGGTACATCGCCGCCGATGTCTCCAGCGTTTCATCCGAAACACCAACAACTTTAATCGCATTATTTTTCCATTCCTGGGCGACGGTTTTTGTCATGTCCTTGTCGGCGCTTTCCCATGCGGCGTTTACTTCGGCAAAGGAAACATTCTCGACTGCTATTCCCATCATCTCGCCCCCCGGACCGGAATTCTGGTCCCGAACCGACAGAATCTTCGATTTTTTCATCTGCCTGATGCACTCATCCGTCGAGACCGTTCGCAAATTGTCCGCCTTGCATTGCATGTTGCCCATTCTCGGCGTCCCCTCCATACGTACCCGTTTTGTCGCTGCGGCGAAATCCGATGCCGATCCTCCACGCCCGACGCTCTCGAAACATTTCACGCCGGCGATAACATCGTCCATATTCGACGATGCTACAAAACCCACGTTGCCGGCCCCGCTTCGCAGGAACGCCGCGTTATAGACCAGAAATCCGCCGCTTCCACCGTACTTAAAGTCAACATAAAGCACCGGCTTGCCCGAAGCGGCAATGTCCTGAACCACGCGATTCCAGCAGTTCATCTGATAAACGATATAGCCGTCAACGCCATTAAGCGCATTCTCATGCAGAATCTTTTTCGCTTCCTCCGGCCCTTTAGCCATGGACGATACGAACTCGAACTCCGGGCACCCCTTAGCGATCTCGGCGTTAATTCGCTTCATAACAGGCCTGAAGTCGAATCCCACATTAGGCCAGTCCGGCCCGGGCTGCTTGACCGCATGAAGCGAATAAATCACCTGAATACGCATCTTGCCACTTTGTGCCGCTATCGACGGGGCCGGCTTAGCCAGCAGCCCCGCAGTTCCAACACATGCCGCACAGTCGGCCAGAAATTTCCTCCGGCTGATCGGGCAACACGAACACCCATTGATAATATTATTGTTTTTCATGGTTTACCTCCCTAAATTCATAGAATTCCGATTTCACATAGAGAGCAGTATATCCTTTCCGGCAACCAAGACCATGAAAAAGTATCTGATTTGTGCTGACAAAGTCCTGCCGATGATTTGTTGAGCTTACAGGACACCGAAATTGGCTTTGTTTGGCTTTGTTTTTTCGCTGCCAACAATCATTAAAATCTCCATAAACCATTGTTATTGCTTGTATTACGCCATTTTGCCCTCCGGCAAATTGGGTTTGTTTTTTCAAATAGCCCACCAGAGAAACTCCGGAATTGCTCTCATTTTTTCCTTTTGCCTTTTTACTTTTGCCTTTCCATAAAATTGGCTTTGTTTGGCTTTGAATTGGCTTTGTTTTTTCGCCGTCTCAAAGCATGAAATTCTTCATAATCCCCTTTTATATAGATACTTACGCTCATTCTGCCCTTTCGCAAATTGGGTTTGTTTTTTCAAATTAAGCTCAATATTTCGTCGTTTTCTACTCTTTTTGACCTGTTTTTTTCAAATTAACCACGAATTAACACTAA
>CAZTDF010000077.1:0-18361 GCA_964612465.1 uncultured Pirellulales bacterium | reverse complement strand
CCTTGTCGAAGCTGCGAATTACATCGATTAGATGAGTGTAGAATTCAATGCGTTGTTTTGGAGGATAGCGGAGCTTGTGGTCAGAGGCTCCTCGGACAAAGTTATGATCCAAGAGTTTTCGAGCTCGATTGCCATAAGCACCGACGGCCAGATGGAAATGGGCAGGCAGCAGCCGCAACATGCCGAGCGTAATATTTTCAGGTCTAACGACAGTTAATGTTTTCTCAATCAAGTCGGCATAATCCGCCCGCCAGTCCGGATGGAGAATGCCTGGGTCAATGCGAAACCGTATTCGATAACCATGCTGTTGGCATTTCATGGCTGCTTCGATACGCTCGGAAAGGCCGGCTGTGCCTGACTCATGCTGCTCGATCATCCGCCGACTGTTCAGACTCCAAGATACAACCGTATGGTTGTTTGGCTCGACGGCAAGCAGGTTCTCGATATTGCTGCTCTTGGTCAGCAGCATCAGATAGCCGCGTGACAAACCGGCAAAGAACGGGATCAGCATTGTTGTAAGATTTGTGATGTGGTCGAGCGCAAGGCTGTCAAGCATCTCGCCCATATTGAAGCTGACTTTGCCACCGGCACCGGCGAGGGCCTTTCTGATCTGCTTGAACATTGTGTCGTAATTGATGTTGATTTTGATGAACGGAGCATAGTTGCGATAGACAAACGCCAGATAACAATATGTGCACAAGTAAGGACAACCATTTGAGAGCGGAACAAGCTTGTAATAGGGACAACAGCGGACATTCTGGCCAAGCTTGCCGTCGAAACACCCTACAAAAGACGACGTCCGGCCGATCATCAGAGTCCTCTTGCCGGCAAGCATCGCCTGGGACGGTGACATCCCCGGCGAAAAAGCCATACGTTGCCGCTCTATCAGCCGGACCTGGGCCGATGGGAACAGTTTCAATATTCGCCGGGCTTCGGGATCCTCCGCCACCTGCTGCCACAACAGTATTGTTTTCGGTTTGAATGTTCTGGCTGTGTCCTTCATTGAATATTTATCCCGACCACGGAATTCATTACGTCTCGTACTCAGTATTATAGCGGAAATCCATTAAGGTCAACCAGAAACCAAGGAGAGAAACAATGAAAGAAAAATATAAGAAATCAAAGTCGCCAAAAACCGTAGTTTTCATCTCTGCATGTATGTGCCTTTTATTGGCAGGATGCGATAGCCTTCGATTTGCACCGAGCGAAGCTCAGAAGCAGAACGCTTGGCTGCATAACCGCACGGCAATTGTCACCGCCGAGACGGCCAGGGCCGAAAATACATCACCGAGCCTGCAAGCCCTGACGCAGCTCGGCGAAGTGCAGAGCCGGGCATTCAGTTCTTACTGTGGGCTGCCAAAGCAGTTTCCGCCGGCCGAGACCGCCGAGGATATTCTCGCCGAATCGAACTTCCAGCTTGCCGGCGCCGCTCTGCAGGAAAGTACCGAGCGGCCGGACCCGTGGCAGGTGGCTGATTCGATGCTGGAGATGGGCATTGGAATCTGTGGGCTGCTGGGCGGCGTCTACGGCACGCGAGCCGTTGGTTTCTTAAGGCAAGCCAGAACAAAATCCAACGCCCTGCACGAAATCATCGCAGGCAACGAGCAATTTAAAAAGCAGAACCAGACCCAGGCCGCCGCCTTCAAGCAGGCCCACCAAAACCAATCGCCCCAAACCCGCCAGCTTGTCACGGCAATGAAAGTGTAAGCGATTAACTCAGAACAGAAGGAGTATCATGTCACAGAGAACGGAGAATATTTGTTTGGATGCGGATCGGCTGTCGTTGGATTATTTGATTGCAGAGCGCATCTGGGATCCGGCGGATAACGGACGTGACGACGCCGAGACTTTGCATCCGGAACTGCTGCGGCATCTTACAAGAGAAACGGTCGAGCGGCGTGATTTCACGCTTCGGTTCGGGCAAGAGAGCTACAATCGCCGATCTGCCTCACACACCTCTTCCAACCCCACCAAGATTATCGGATCTCAGCTACCCAACCCATATCGAGCTGACCCAAGTCAAAGAGGATCTGAGAACCAGAGAAACTCCTATGTGAGCATGGAAATATAAGAAATATGTAGAATTTTGGCAATTACTTCTTGACAAGGCCCCAAGACCCATGTTAACATTTAGTTTATAGAGTCAGGAGGGTGTGTATTCCCTGTGGCTTTATACCGTATTACGGATCCATGGTTCCTGGGCAAAAGCCTGATGCGTTATCAGGTTTGGAACAAAGCTGGAGTAAGGTAATGCGGCAAGAGAACGGACGAGAGGTGTCAGGCGACGGAGAAATCGGCTCATTGAGCCGGGTCTGCCGGTTGCTTATCACCAAGATTGTAACAGCGCTTGCAGTCTACCCAACTTTGCCTATTGATAACCTTACATGAACGTGCAACGCAGAGGGTCTATGCGCAAGGCCCTTCATGTTGGAAAATGTTCGAGTAACTATATACAGAGGAGGAGTGCTATGACGAGATTCAGTACAATTTGTGTCATAGTGGCTTTGATAATTACTCTTGGCGCGCCTGCATCTAATGCAGGAATAACCGTCGAATTCAGCGAGGTCGATCTTCTCAATCTTACGCTGCTTGACGGAACTACGCACTTTGACGCATATGGTCTAAGTTTTGAGGATACGACTTACTATGTAATTGATAGTCGATTAACTAGCGCCGGTGCAGACGACCGAGGAATCACAACAACAAGCGGACCTGACAACGTGATGACAGTGGTCTTCACTCAGCCTGTATCTTATTTTGAGGCTTATTATGGGACTCTCGAAGGTGTTACCCTGGAAGGAACTGCCTACGACATTTACGGCAATCCAACCGCTGGGGTTTCTACTACCGGCTATGGCATATGGAGTGTCTCGGGAATCACAAAAAAGATTTCTTTTCATGATGGAACTGGCATGATTGCTGTTGGTCGAATCGACTTTGAGCCCATCCTCGAGCCCATCCCGGCTCCGGGTGCTATTCTATTAGGCAGCATTGGTGTAGGTCTTGTCGGCTGGCTGCGAAGGCGCAGAGCAATATAAGAGTATTGTAGGAATTTATGTTTGAAAAAGGACTGGGAATCTAACGTTTCCGGTTTTAAAGAGTTCCTGCTTTTCGATTTGAACTTCGTGGAAAGCAGGGGCTTTTCGTTTGTCCCTATCCGAATCTGGAATTTCCTGGACCAACAAACTGCTGGATGAGGTCTGCCGGATTAATAGGCTATGGTTTGCAGCCAATTGCCGGCAAAGATTGCGAATTCGAAGCCGTCGACTATGCCGTCCTGATTGTAGTCGGCATCGGCAATTTCGTCTCTGAGCCAATAATCGACAAACTGTGAAAGGTCAGCAGCATCCACTGTGCCGCTACGGTCAAAATCACCGTAAATACCGAAGAGCCAGTGAGGAAAGAAATCTACGCCGCCAGCACCCGCACCTAATCGCACAATTGTAGGAACATCCAGCACGTTATCCATCGTATAGGAATACGTCGGCACAAAAACATCGTCATCGCCGTCATCGATGCGCCCAGTGCAGTTGTCAAAGACGTTGCCGGACGCTCTTATCTTCCCTTTTATTTCGCCGGGGTCATGGACGTAAACGTAGTAAGGGTCTTTGACGCTGTCGAAGTAATTGTTCTCGATAAGGCACTCGGCCTGAATACGCGAGCGAACGCAGTAAAGATTGCCCGGGCAATTGTAATAGTTATTGTAGATGTGCACCCGGCCGTAACGCACCGAAGGTATCCGCTGCCAGCAAAGCGGGCCGAACCAGTTATGATGGAAGGTGATGTGGAGTTTGCCGAGGTCGTCAGTGGCGCTGTCGCTGCTGCCGACGAGGCTTACTCGCGATTGTTTGCTGTTCGAGGCGGTGAAATAGAACTTGCACCAGGATACGGTAATCCGGTCGGACCTCCTGGTTATATCCAGACAGCCGTCCTCGCAGTCGTAAAAAGTGCACTTGGTGATAAAAACGTCGCTTATGTCCTCCTTCAGGCTGATGCCGTCACCTTCGCCGTAGAGGCCGGGATTGGTGATATTCAGCCGCTCGATGATTATGTTGGAAGAGCCACTTTTGAAACTGAGCTGACCCGTAATTGTCGCGTTCGGGTCCATGCCAGCAATAGTCTTGTTCGACCGAATGTTGACCCTTCCGCCTACCGAACCGAGGTCGATCGCACCTGAGAGACGCACGACATAAGGCACATCCACCGTCTCGACAAGTTCTTTGAAATCTGCAGCGTTATCGACGACAGCAGTGGTTCCTCCTTCTCCACCTGTGGTATTTTCTCCAAAGTCATCAGCGGCAAAGACGGCACGCGTCAAACAGAACAACACCACCAGGCCGGTCCTCACGACAAATTGGACTCTCCTCATCACGAATTCTCCTGATTGATACGATTCCAAGTATTACTATGTTATGGCTGGCATACTATATCCAACAGCAATAAAAACAACGCCGAGCTTTCGTTAAGATAGCCCATAACTATAGTACCATAATTCTGCTTATTTGTCACTGAAAAACCAGGGCAATACTCCGGCGACAGGAAAAGGCCTCGTGCCGCCCCACCGATACCAAAGATGCCGGCAAGAAATCTGGACAAGGCCCCGCAGTTTGCACCAAAGACGAGGCTGGACTTGACCTGGCTTGACTTTGAATTTGAGTTGAAATCGAGACAGCAGCACACAATAAGTCAAAATCAAAGCTCGTAGCCCTTTCAACGAATCAAAAGGACTATGGGCATCGTAGAATTAAGCTTGCTTTGGCGGTATGATCTTTGAAAAACCATTTTCAGATTGTTGCAATGCGGCGAAGATTCCGGTATTCTTTGGGATTATTAAGATATCGCTGCGAAGCTTTATTCCGGTGTGCATTGCATACTTTATGGCTCGCACTGTTTCGCTGAATCTTTGGGTCAAGGCGAAAATGGCAAAAGACGGTGAAAATTACGAACAACGCGTCCAAACGATATGCCTGTTGTTTTTGACGGCTCTGGGCATAACCGCAGCGTTGTATTTCTTTGCCTCCGTGCTGATTCCTTTTGTTCTGGCCATTTTTTTTACACTCTGTCTGACGCCGGTCATCGACCTTCAGATGAAATGGCTTCGTATTCCGCGTCATACGGCGATCTTCACAACGCTCGCGCTCGGTTGCGCGATTCTTATCCTGGGGACATTGATCGTAACAGCGGCGGCGGATCAGATCGTGCAAAGTAAGGACGATTATGAAAACCAGTTCCAGCAGGTACTTGTCCGGACTCGCGGACTGCTGCCCCCTGACTGGTATATGGATCCTAACGAGCCGGTGCTCGATCCTAACGATCCGACCTTCGATCCCAACGAGCCGATTCACGATCCCGCCGAGCCACTGATTCGTGTTCCGACCAACACCATAAGAAGGGTACTCACCGGTATCGCCAGCAGCATCATGGGCGTTATCTCCAACGGCCTGCTGGTTGTGATTTTCATGATCTTCATGGTCGCCGGACAGGGCACGTACAAGGCCACGCCGGGCAGCTTTTGGTGGGAGGTCGAGTCTCGCATTAAGCGGTACGTGCTTACGATGATGCTGACTTCCGGGGTTACAGGCGTTCTTGTGGGGCTCGTGCTGACGTTGCTGAACGTCAAGTCCGGCTGGATGTTCGGTTTCCTGGCGTTCCTGTTGAATTTCATTCCCAGCATCGGCTCGGTCATCGCGACGTTACTGCCCCTACCCGTGGCTCTGATTGACCCGCAGCTCGGCATGATCTCGAAGATACTTGTCCTGCTAATTCCCGGCGGCATCCAGTTTGTCATCGGATATCTTATCCAACCCAAGATGATGGGCGAGTCTCTCGATCTGCATCCGGTTGTAGTGCTGTTGTCTTTGATTTTCTTCGGGACAATCTGGGGGATCATCGGGATGTTCCTGGCCGTCCCGATTACAGGCGTCGTAAAGATACTTCTGCAAAGATTCGGCTACACACGTGCCATCGCCGATTTGATAGCAGGAAAAACAGACATGCTGACCAGAAGCCCCCCTGAAGGGTAAGCTTATGAAACACGCCTTATTGATTTGCACAATCGCACTGACAGCAATGGTCTGGCCCGGGTATTCCGCCGCTCAAACACAACAGGATAAAGCCGGGGCACGCGTATACGATTTGCGTCTGGCGTCATATGTCACCTCTCGCCAGGTCGAGCAGCTCGCAACCGACCCGGCCGTTCGCACAAAAGCCCTGCAGACCATCCGACGCATGGGCCTTACTAAACTCTATATCGAGGTCTACCGCAGCGGCCACGTCGTCTCGCCCGAACATTTAATCTTTACCCGCGACTGGCTTAAAGATATGAACATCGAGATCGTCGGCGGCATAGCAACGGTTCCCGGCGGCGATTTCGGCGTCCGACAGAAAGGCCCGCTCGGCTGGTTTAACTGGCAGAACCAAAAGACCCAGCGGGACCTCGAAAAAGTCATCCGTATGGCCGCGGGCGTTTTCGACACCTTCATCGTAGACGATTTTCTATGCACCGGTGACGTCAGCGACGAATCGAAAGCAGTCAAAGGCGACCGTTCATGGGGCCAATACCGCCGGGAGTTGCTGACCGAGCTGGCACAATCCGTTTTCATCGGGCCGGCGAAAGAAGTAAATCCTGATATCACCATGATCGTTAAATACCCCCAGTGGTACGACCGGTTTCATTTGTTCGGCTATGATACGAAAACGCTGCCGGAGTTGTTCGATATGGTCTGGGTCGGCACAGAAACACGCGGCCGGAATACTCAGCGGTTCGGATTCGTTCAGCCTTACGAGGGATTCGTCAACTACCGCTGGCTCGCGGGCATCGCCGGCAATAAAATCGGCGGAGCATGGTTCGACCACGGCGACTGCGCAGAGCACGACTTCATCGACCAAGCCTACACGAGCGTCCTGGCCGGCGCAGCGGAACTGGTCTTCTTCAACTTCGGCAACGTAATGGCAGGCCACCCCGACCACGAGAAAGTCGTTGCTCAATTCGACCGGCTTGCAGACCTGGCAGCATTTGTCCGTGAGCATCCCGTCACCGGTGTGGTCGCCTACAAACCGCCGAACAGTGACCCTGCCGGCGATATGTACATAATGGACTTCCTCGGTATGCTCGGCATTCCCCTTGTCCCGGTACACAAGTTTCCTACAGGCTCTCCGATCATTTTTCTGCCGGCCCAGGCTGCCGCCGATCCCGACCTGCTGGACCACGTTAACAAGGCCCGCACAAGAGGCGCTCAGATTATCTTCACAACAAATCTACTCATCGCATCCCCAGACGGCGACAAACTTGCCCGCACGGTTGGAGTCGTGACGGATATACAATCAAAACCAACTCGTGCACAACTAACTCAACAATCCGGCAAAGCAAATATCACCATCGATTTGGAATCGCCTATTGAATGCAAAGCCGGCCCGGGAAACATCGTATGCACCTCCAACGATAAACAGCTCGCTCTTCTTACAGTCAACCAAACGCCTCGCGGCCAAATCGCCCTACTCAATACCCACACTTACAGCCAGTCCGACTTCGATGCCGTAGGAGAGGTGCTGCTTTGTCCCAGACCACTCGGCCTGCTTGAAATTAACGGACCGGCACTCTCAACTCTTCGCGAGGCATTCGGCGGCATAGCATTCGATGGCCCCAGTTGTGTTACGTATCACCCGTTCGCCTCTGCCGGCTCCGGCAGTTGTGTTATCCAGAACTTCAACGATAAGGCGGTCAATGTCACCGTCACCTTCAATATTGAAAAGGACAAATCCAACAAATTCGTTGATGCTTTTTCAGGAAAGCCTATCGGTGTTCATGCAACCGGTTCCGGGAATCGGGTGGCTTTAAACATACCTATGCCCGCAAGGGGCCGTGTTTGGATTCGACGCGTTGACTAAGCATTGATTATGAAAAATTTTATATGAGGCAAGGAACTTATGAAGGACAGGTTAAGAATTCGAAGTATCCTAAGGGTGATTGTTCGCTGCCTTTATTGTCTTTTCATAATATCCGCTGCGAGTGCAGATGGCAAAGAGCAAAGCGTTCGTTGTGCGGTTGAGGTCGAGGAGGTTATCACCAGGTATACGCCGGCGAATAACGGAGCGGGGCCGATGTGGTGCTACGGCTCGACGGTTATCGCACGGCAAGGCGGCAACGTTTTTCTTTCGGTTATCGAGACCGGCGAGGATGTCCCGCTGCTCTGCAATACGCGTTGGCAGTTGTGGCATCGTTCGGCGGACGGCTGGAAGCTCGCACAAAGCGAAAAGGAATATCGGCAGCGAGAGCCATGCCCATTGGCGGTATTTCAGGGAGGACCTGTATTTCTGTCGGTCAATCCTTCCACCGAGCCGGCCGGCACGAAATACGGGCCTTGCAATCCGCTTGTGCTTGAGTTCGATCCGGCTAATCCGGCAGCGCCGGCGAAAACACATACGCTGGCCTGGGCCGATGGATCCTATTTCACCGACCATTCCTATAGGGGCTTTACCGCAGATGGAGCTAACAGCGAGCTTTTGCTCCTGAACATTAACGCCAGGACCAGCGAGCAATTCGTTTCATACCGTGACAGCAACGGCCAATGGCATGAAAAAGGAACTATCACATTTCCCATTAGGGCTTGCTATCCCCAGGTAGCCCTACGGGACGGCTCGGCTCACGTAATGGCAATCGGCGATATCGTTGAGCCGGTTGAAGAGTGGCAGAAGCTCAAATACGAAAAACTAAAACGCAAGTGGGACTATGTCTTCCGGAGGTTGTTCTACACATACACCGACAATATCCGCTCAACCGGCTTTTGTGTTCCGATTGAAATCGACACCGTAGAAGCCACAGGCGGGCACATCAACAATCTCGATTTGTATGTTGATAAAACAGGGGTCGCCCACCTGCTCTATCTGAAGCAGCCGCATCAATACGAATTCATCCGCGATAAGTATTTCCCGGGGCAGGCAATGACAGCCCTCCTAGAGTATGTTATAGTCAAAGACGGCAAAGTTCTCTCACGCCGGACTCTGGCAGAGAGGCCCAGCGGGCCGACAAGCTTCGAGCCTTCCTTCGGCCGCTTCCATATCAGCAATTCGGGAGAGCTTTATGTAATCGCTGCCGGCACGAGCGTCGAAAATGGGAAACGCACATACGGCAACTTTCTCGGCCGAATAACGGCAAATAAAAACAAGCCGAAGTTCGAGCGTATCGAGCTGAAGCATCCGTTCGGCAATTTCTTTACGAACACACCACGCGGCGGTTCAAAACCATCCGACATTATCGACATCTTTGGCATTGCCAACGACAGTCCAAACCTGCGCTACGCCCGAATCCACACCAAACCTTACAGGGATTGAATATGACACGAGTAAAAACAATTCTATTGCTGGCTTTTACAATCGGTATCTGCCTGACGGGATGCAAGAAAGAGGCCCCGGTTGAAAACCAGCGTTTGACAATCGCAGTCATTCCGAAAGGCACCATTCACGAATTTTGGAAGACGGTTCACGCCGGTGCCGAGATGGCCGGGCGGGAATTGGATGTCGATATCCTCTGGAAAGGCTCGCTCAAGGAGGACGACCGCGAAGCTCAGATTTCCGTGGTAGAAAATATCATCACGCGAGGGGCCGATGGAATCGTGCTGGCTCCGCTCGACGACGCTGCGCTGCGCCGGCCGGTCGACGAGGCGATACGAAACAGTATACCTGTAGTTATTTTTGATTCAGGCTTACAAGGGGATAATTACATCAGCTACGTCGCAACGGACAACTTCAAAGCAGGACAGCTTGCAGGCCAATACATGGCGAAACTGCTCGAAGGCAAAGGCAATGTTGCGGTTCTGCGATACGCTGAAGGTTCCGACAGCACAACCAGACGTGAGGACGGTTTTCTCAATGTGATTCAGTCCTTCGAAGGTATCGAGATTGTCACTTCCAACCAGTACGCCGGAGTAACCACAGAAAGTGCATTGCAGGCGGCGGAGAATCTGCTCTCCCGATTCGGCGGAGCTGAGGGAAACTTAAGCATCGACGGCATCTTTTGCGCAACTGAGCCGACTGCACTTGGGATTCTGCGTGCATTACAAAATTCAGGTTATGCCGGCAAGATCAAATTTGTCGGTTTTGACAGTTCCGAAAAAATGATTGCCGCTCTACGGGCGGGTGAGCTGAGCGGCTTTATCGTGCAGAATCCCATGAGAATAGGCTATATCGGCGTGAAAACTCTGGTCGGGCATATCCGGGGCCAGCAAACGCCTCGGCGAATCGATACGGGATCCACACTGGTGACAAAAGAAAACATCGAGAAGCCGGAAATCCATGACTTGCTCAATCCCGATCTAAGCAAATACTAAAAGAATTCTCCCGCCGCCGCGACAGAACAACCGTCCTGTGAAACGGTTCAAAAATGTTGTATAAGTCATACATATTTGATATCAGTCCGGCAACTCCGATAAAGGCAATGGAGGCCTGACGGAAAGGAAATCTCAGATGAGAATAAATTTTTACACCGGATACATGTAAAAATCCAGCAGGGAACATGACCGGCTTTGACTTTCGATTTATCGCTTAAATGAATTTTTTTGGAGTTATGAAATGAAGAAACTTATAGAATATTTCATCAAAGGTATGGTGATTTTCGTCCCTATGGCCCTGACTGTTTTTCTGCTGGCATGGGCGTTCACCAGCCTGGATGCGGGCTTTCGTACTCTATTTAGAATCGAGATACCCGGCGTGGGGCTACTGCTGACAGTTGCATCGATCGTCGTGATTGGTTTTATCGCATCGAACTTCCTGGGCAGGAGATTATTCGCCCTGATTGAAAAGGTTTTTACAGGCCTCCCATTAATAAAGCTGCTCTATTCGGCTGTGAAGGATATGATCGAGGCGTTCGCGGGCGAGAAAAAGAGTTTCGACAAGCCCGTCATCGCCACATTTGTGCCTGGAGGAGCGGCAAAAATAATCGGCTTTGTGACACAAGAGAGCCTTGAGAATCTTGGTCTTTCTGATTATGTCGCAGTGTACCTGCCTCAATCGTACAACTTTGCCGGCAACGTTTTGCTCTTTCCAAAAGAGGCAGTTAAGCCATTGAGCATCGAAAGCTCGCAGGCAATGGCCTTTATCGTATCAGGCGGAGTCTCCAAAGGTTCTTCCTGAAATGTGTTTTTCTGATATTAAAGTTCCGCAAAAGGTTTCGGGCATGAAAAAGCAGAAAAATCCAGGCGCCAAGCCTTTCAAGGATTTCTGGAGGTTGATTAGCCCCCAGGACCTTCTGAGCAGGGCCGGAACGGTAATGATGCGAAAGAGCCCCAAAGCAACAATTTGGACCGCCGGCATTACCTCATCCGGCTACCTGTCAAGCTACCTTGGGCTTCCCGGTTTTACGGGACTGCAGGCCATCGCTGCGCCGTTCGCCGTGGGCGGAGGGATGCTCGGCATCGGTGCCGGAATCAAATATATTCCCAGAACGATTTCCAGGAAATTAGCGACTATTGCAGAAGCGAACGATCTGAATCTGATGGAAGACTACAGGAAGTCGCAGGTAATTGAGCATCTTAATGTACTTTGGGATAAGGTATTTTGGTACGAGTCGGATATAAGGTACACTCATGACCAGAGGCTGGCGGAACGTGACCGGATTATCGCGGATAAGAAATATCTCAGACAAGAGATTTCCGGATGGGACAAACACGTGCTTCGGCGCCTGGGGGCAGGAAACGAAAAAGATATCGAAGATATTGTCATGGCAATCATGACCGAGAAGCCGCTTAGCGACAAGATAGAAATGTCACGAGAAGGGTATATCATTTCATCCATTTACGCCTTGAGGCATGCCCTGCCGCAATCGAGCCAGGCGAAACAAATCGGCTTCTGTCTGAATCTGTACGAAGATGCGTGCGACGGCGCTTATTTCGACGAGAGCGACGTCAAGCTATTTGAGCAATACACTGGAAATACAGCCTTGACGAATATCAAAAGTGAAGTTGGCTTCGGCAGACTTGACGCGGCCAAGCAGATCGCCAGAAAGGCCTCGTGGCGATTCTGGTTTTACCTTATCACGAGAAAGATTGCGACCGGCGTGGGAAAGGCCGTCAGGGACCTGAACGAGAACTACGGCACAAATATGTTCAATTCCCAGGTGCTGCTCTGGCCGGGCGAGGAAAACGCGGAATGGATGAATGATTTCACGGGAGCAAAAGAAAAAGTTCTGGAATTACGAAAATCAATCATCAGGGGGGCAGTGGGTGCTGATTATGAAAACGCCTCGATTATGCTGGACAGGATGCTGCTGCCCTGCTTCGAATTTGCAACCGATCTTAGGTTGAGATACGATCCCGAGTATTGTAACGGCAGCCTGGATTATGACAGCGAAGATCAGGAAATCAACATCAAGAACAATGCTATCAGCGATCTTCAAGCATTCGGTTATCGCCGGAGGGACATCGACCGTGTGCGGAAATACGTGACAAATGCTAAAAAGGATATATCATCATTAATGGACTATCTGGATACAAAAGGATATAAATGGATCATGGATGACAGGCTGGCATTGAGAGCGGTAAAAACAATGTTCCACGCAAACAAGTACCGAACAAGGAAGATGTTTCAAAACGGCAATGCCGCCGCCCATCAGGCAATAATTGACAGTGATATTAAAGATGCGGCCGCCCAAAAAGAAATCTATTCAGCCAGGTTGACCGGCCTGAGATTGTATCATGAGTTGACAATACTACAAATCGCCGGATACAAGGACCTGGCAAAGGAACTGGCTTATTCCGGCCGATAACAACAATTCTCAATTTATTACATAAGAAGTATCAGAAACATAGCCTTCTATCAGAATTAACCCCGGGATAATAGCGGCCCGTTTATAAAAAAGGCCATAAGCTTTGTTCTTATGGCCACTGGTTCGTAATATTAATTTGTTTAAAAGTAAGAGATTATTGAAAACTCCAGTCAAGCAAAGGCGGTGGCCGGATTTGATTGGCGAAAGGGGGCTTCTTTTGCAGACTCTCTTGCATTATCAGATGATGGATCAATACGCCAAATTTGTCGGCGTATGCCCAACTGCCCAATACGGCAAGAATTAACCACATCACTTCGATCATATAAGTGTGAACTTTCATAATATAGCCTCTAAGTCATGTCCCTCTATCGGCTGTCGTCTGATTTTTTCCTTAATGATTTCGGATGAACCGGATTTTACGGTCATAATCGGCCCCAAGGAGAAGATTCCGGACTCCCAGCAAAGAGATATTTTCGACTTACATCAGAAAAACAAATAGCCCTATATCATTACCGTACAAGCACTTGCAGTTAATATTACATCTCAATAAACCGGTTTGAGTCCCTCAACACATTTTGATCGCTACGTGTTTCAACACTGATATGTACATTTTTTAGAGACGTGAGAAGGCAGAGTTTACACAGCTTGTCAATTTTACTTGACCGGACTCTCTGCTTATGGTTTATTCCGCTTGCTTGACCAGGTATCAGAGTCTGACATCTTGCCGCGAGAGAATCTGTGCAGAGAGAACGTAAACCGGCGAGAACGCGAGGCAGCGAACATGCACGGGAGTGACTTTCAAAAGGAAAACAGAACCATACCAGCGGCGGAATCGACGGGCAAACCCGGACGCCGTTACGATCTCGACTGGCTCAGGGTGCTGGTCATCCTCAACCTAGTCCCGTGGCACGCGGCCTGGCTGATGGCGTATGTGACGGGATCTTCAGATTCCACTCGTGAGGGCCTGGGCGTCACTATCCTGCGGTACTACACGGGCTTTTCCCTTCGCTGGCAGATCCCGCTGCTGTTTTTCATAGCCGGAGCGAGTGCATGCCTGTCACTGAGCCATCGTTCGCCGGGAGCCTTTGTCAGGGAACGGGCCAGGCGGCTGTTCGTACCGCTGATGTTTTTCATGCTGGTCTGCTATCCGGTTCTGCTGTACTTCTGGCCGGGCGTCTGCGATAACAAAAGTCTCCCGGATTACATCGTCCGTTTCTGGCCGCACTGCCTGGCAACAATTCATCACAGCCGGATGCCGGGACGGATCCCGATGCCCGGATGGGCCCATCTGTGGTTCGTCGCGTATCTGCTGATTTTCTCGCTGATAAGCCTGCCGTTATTAATCTGCCTCAGAAGGCAGGGCGAGAGTGGCCTGGCCGGTAAATACGTCGGCTTTCTATCGAGGAAAGGTATGCTACTTTTCCTGGCCGTTCCATTAATAGCAATCAACATAGCCTTGGCGCCAAAATGGCCGATGGCCCAACTGAACCTGTACGATGATTGGACATATTTCTGTTACGATTTGACGGTGTTTATCTACGGCTACGTTATCTGCCTGCATGAGGGGCTCTGGAAGGCAGTCGATCGGCACTTGCGAATCTCGCTGCTGCTGGCAATTGTCAGCACGGTGTTCGTCCTTGTAATGCGTTTCGAGATGCCGGCGTTTTCGCGCCCGGCCTACACGCCGCGATATATGCTATATTCGGTCTTTCTGGGCCTGCATACGTGGTGCTGGATCCTTGCCCTGCTGGCCTTAGCAAGGAAATTTCTCTCCGACACGAATCGTTTCCTGAAGTATGCCGGCCGGGCCTCGTACCCGTTTTATATCCTGCACTTCGTCCTGATGCTCGTCATCGGTTATTACGTTGTGCAGTGGCGTCTGCAACTTACAGCCGAGTTCGTAGTCCTCAGCGTTATGACCTTTGCCGTAACGCTCGGAAGCTACGAATTGCTGGTAAAACAAACCAAAGCCACCCGGTTCTTGTTCGGCATGAAAGTATAATTATCGCGGAATGGAAATGCTTTGAGAAGCTGTTATTGTGTTCTTTCCATCAGGGCTGTGGCGAATTGGCGTAGGGTGTCGGCTTTTTGTCCGAACGGCTTGAGCATTCCCACAGCCTCCGATGTTAGCTTCTCCTGAACTTCCCTTGCCTTCTCTAAGCCTACTATCGCGGGATACGTGCACTTTGCAGCTTTGAGGTCCTTGCCGGCTGTCTTGCCCAACTGATCACTCGATGCGGTTTCATCGAGAATATCGTCGGCAATCTGGAATGCCAGGCCGACGTGCAAACCATATTCACACAGGCACTCGAACTGCTTTTGTGTCGCGCCGCCGCAGATAGCGCCCATAGCGGCGGCACATCGGAACATCTTGGCCGTCTTGTTGATATGGATATATTCCAGCATTTTTTTGGTACCGACACTTTTTTCAGCTCTCAGGTCCGCCATTTGTCCGGTAATCATCCCGGCAGCCCCAGCGTCCTGAGCCAATTGACTGATGAGTTTTATAGCGACAACCGGCTGGTCAATACCTTCTGCCAGGATCTCAAACGCAAGCGTCAAAAGAGCATCGCCAGTCAGGATCGCTGTCGCCTCGTCAAAGGCCTTATGACACGTCGGCTGGCCCCGCCTCAGATCGTCATCATCCATCGCCGGCAAATCATCATGGATCAGCGAATAGGTATGCACCATTTCGATTGCGCAAGAGGCAACCTCGGCATTGCTATTCACCTGGCCACCGACAAGCTCACAGCACCAGAGAACGAGCACCGACCGGACTCGTTTGCCCGGGGACCCGAGTGTGTATTTGAGCGCTTCTTTCAATTCGCTGTTTATTCGCCGGGAGTCCAATATACGCTGCAAAGAATAATTCACCGACTGTGCTTTCCTGCGTAGTCGAGTATTGAAATCCATTGTTGAAGTACTCTTTGTCATATTCGATTCGGCCCCAACTGCTCACCCTTGACAACCTGGCGTCGATCGTCGATTATTGAAAAATCATAGTAAACAATAAGGAACAAATAGTAAAGAAGCAAAATGATTCTTATTTTTGGTGTTACCGCTTCCGGCAAGAGTCGGCTGGCCTTAGATTTGGCCGAACATCTCAATGCTGAAATAATCAGTATCGACTCGATGAAGGTCTATCGTCGAATGGACATAGGCACGGCCAAGCCGCCCAAAGAAGCCCGGCAACACGTTAAATACCATTTAATCGATGTAGTTGAGCCGAGCGATTCCTTCAGCGTGGGGGCATTCATCGACGCCGCCTCCGATGCTATGGGGCAGATAAAGAGCCGCAACAGAAAAATCGTCGCCGTCGGCGGAACCGCCCTGTACATTAAATCTCTGCTTTACGGCCTTTTCGATGGTGCTGGAACCGATGAGAAGATCCGGACCGATTTGCGGGCACGGGCCGAGGCCGAGGGTCTGGCGGAACTGCATCGCGAGTTAACGAAAATCGACCCTGTCGCCGCTGAGCGTATCAATCTCAACGATGCCAAACGCATCGTCCGGGCCCTGGAGGTTTATCAGCTTACCGGCAAACCCATATCGAGCTTCCAGAAGCAGTGGCAGCAGCGTCAAATGAAGCACGACTGGACAATAATTGGGCTGCGGAGAGAAAAAGCCGATGCAAGCAGCCGAATAAACAGAAGAGTGAAAAAAATGATTGATGCCGGCCTTGTCGATGAAGTCAAATCACTGCTGGACGAGGAGAAACCCCTGGGCAAACAGGCCCGTTGTGCTATCGGCTACGCAGAGATAATAGAACATCTAAGCGGACAGATGAGTCTGGAAGATGCCATCGAGTCGATAAAAATAAACAGCCGTCGATTGGCTAAAGGCCAGCGAACCTGGTTCAAAACCTTCCAAAACGTTCAGTGGCTCGATATCGCCGAAGACAAAACACCGGATCAAATCCTCGACCGAACGAAGAGACTGCTGGGCGACATTATCGCTTAGACGGCCTGCAATTGTCGCTGGGCCCGCAGGACAATGGCGGTATCGCCGAGAACAAGCTGCTTTATCAGACTGGACGGGACCAGCGTCATTCCCACTTTGAAAACTTTTTCTTCAACCATCGCTGCGATCATACGTGCCGTCTGTCGGCAAACACCGTGCCCGGCAATCAGGTCTCCAACGATTCTGGATTTGTCCCACCGTGATCTGCCGATAAATTCCTCGGCCCCGGTAAGAAGTTCAGCATCAGTCAGATCCTGAACATCGATAGGGACAACTTCGATTCTGGAACGCTTAAGCTTACGCTCGAAATAATACTCGCTCAACACTACGGCGGCATCCTCATAACCGGTAGCCGCCAGAACCACCTTAATCATGGAAAAAATATCACCGCTGGTGACGGTGCGGCGGTTGTATTGATTATACAGAAAAAACGTCACCACCTCGGCAAACTGTTCCGCAATATCTATATTTGCCTGGTCGACCTCGCCGAGTGCATTATTGACAGTTCCCATGACCTTAGTGTGCAGATATTCTTCAATACTGCCGTCGGCTTTTATAACTTTGAGTTGTGTCTGTATCACCTTCTGTATGCCTCCCTGCAAAATCCACCCAATCTTAATATAGTCAAATCCAAATATTAATCAAAGAGCGTCGGCTGAGCAACCGACTCAGCTTCAGTAATCGCTTTGCTGACTTCCTTAATCAATTCGCCCGCATCCCTGAAGTCACGATAGACACTTGCAAAGCGAATATATGCCACCTTGTCAACTCTGCGTAATTGTTTCATCACGCTTTCGCCGACAAAAGCCGATGAAACTTCCTTATCGAAATTCCGAAAAATATTCTCCTCGACCTTGTCGGCGATTCGCTGAATCTGCTCGGCCGAAACACGCCTTTTGTAACAGGCCTTCTGCAGACCGGCGACGACCTTGTCCCTGCCATAAGGAACCCGGGAGTTATCCTTCTTTACGACATAGAGTTTAAAGCCCTCACCGATCTTCTCGTAGGTAGTAAAACGTCTCCTGCATACAATGCACTGCCGACGACGTCTAATTACCCTACCGCCATCGCTCGAACGCGAATCAATAACCTTATCCCGGTCTTCCTTACAAAAGGGACATTTCATTTCGTCTCTCGCATCTCGTATGACATCTTGCGTTCGAGATACATTTATTAGCCAACGCTTTTCATCCGGATCCTTTTACTCTGACCCCTTGTCAGCCACAGGCAATCCACTCCTCAAAGCTCATCAACCTATTACTACATATAGAACACCATAAGTATTCTAACATCAATATATAGTATGTCAAAAAAAATTTACGCTGATTGCCAAATTTTTTACCAGCCTCAATTTTTGGGTCTGATGAGTCCTGAAGAACTTGGACGTGCCGTTTTAAGGTGAACCTTGACATAAGTGCCGTCCCAATGAAAACATATCTCAGTATGCTAATCCTTCTGAAAGCTTATTCTTGCAAGAATTGGTAACATAAATCGGGATACGCAGTAAAAGCAAGAATTCCGTCTTCAGCAGTCATAGCATACAGAATCCTTCAATTCGAGCGAAGAAAAAAACGTAGGAAAAAGATTTTGCACAAAAAAAGCCTCTGCGCAGAGAACGCAGAGGCCAACTCGGAAAGAAACTTA
>CAZTDF010000076.1:0-18367 GCA_964612465.1 uncultured Pirellulales bacterium | reverse complement strand
GCGTCGATTACGGCCTGCTCGATACATCTTTTCCAGTCGTCGCCGAACTGGTCCTTGTATTTCGGTTTTTCATAGGCATAGATGATCGAGCGAGATGCGTTAATCAACGCTCCGGTTCCGTCGGGTTTGCAGAACCTCACACAGTCGGCGGCCGAAGCGCCCTGCGAGCCATAGCCCGGCACGAGAAACCATATCTTGTCGTATTTCTGCCGCAAAGCGGCTGTGATATCCGGCGCGGTTCCGCCCACTACCATTCCCACGTTGCTGTAGCCGTCCTTACCAATTCTATCGTCTTGATTGGCGATTTCGCCGATGACATCAGCGAGCTTTTCGTACATTCTTTGGCCGTCAGCGTCAGCGAAATCCTGAATTGCCGCCGCGGACGGATTGCTGGTTCGCACCAGCACAAAGACACCTTTGCCCTGCTTGGCCGCCATATCCGCAAAAGGCTTGATACCGTCGGCCCCTGTGTAGCCGTTGATAGTAATGGCGTCCGGTGCAAGTGTATCTTCGAGTCCGGCCAGTTCCGGATTTTCCAGATGAGCGGCGGCGTAAAGTTCTGCCGTGTGCCCGATATCGCCTCGCTTGACATCGCCGATAATCTCGATGCCCAAATCGTCAGCCTCGGTAATCAAGTTGTAGTAAGTTTCCATACCTTCCCAGAGATATCTCTCGAAAAAGGCGATATTTATTTTCACCGCCGGCACCATCGGCGCGACAATCCGCATCGTCTGCGTACAAAAATCGAAGATTGCATCGACTGCAGAGGCAGCATCAAATTCGTCGTTCATCTGGCGGTGGCTTCTAATAGCCTCCGGGAGCCTTGTATAAACCGGATCCAGACCGACGATTAAAGACGTTTTCTTAGTTCTCACTGCCTCACAGAGGCGGTCAGCAAAATGACTTGCCATTATCGAGCCCTCGTACTTGGAAAATACTTTTGATAATACGTTTGAGCTACTATAATCATAGAAATGGTTTCGAGCAAGAGAGAAATACGAAATATGGCGACAGATTCGAAAATACATAAGAAATCGAGACGTAAGAAATTAGTCTTGTGGCTTTTAATTGACTTGGCCGTAGCAGCCGTTGTTTTTGCTTTGTTAGTCTACAGGCCCGGTCGTTATGATCCGGCGGATTTTGGCTCGTACGACCTCAAGAATGGGCAGGTTAGTCCATACCTGACGCATGAATTATCACCTCAAGTCTATAATAATTCTCAGCGTGGTGAGCCTTTCGATCTGGTCGTTACGCAGAGTGGTGTAAACGAAATTGTCGCCGGGATGGGATGGCCGAAGTACTCCGAGGGCGTTATGCTGTACGCTCCTGCGGTGCTTTTTATACCGGGATCCGTCGTGATGATGATAACCGCAAATATAAAGGGCGTGGAGCTTATCATAACGATTGAGCTGGAGCCGAAGATTGATGAGCGGAAGATGTTAAATTTGCATGTGGTAAAAGTCAAGGTTGGCGCTGTGAATATTACGCCGCTTGCCCGGATGATGGGCAAAAAGATGTACGCCGAAAGACTTGCTATGTTGCCTGTGGACACAGAGGCTTTACAGACAAAAATAGTGGCGTCATTGCTTAACGAAGAAGCCTTCGAGCCCGTTTTCAGCGTTGAAGATAACAAGGTGCGAGTTGAGAAAATCACTATATACAAGGAAAAACTAACGGCTCGTCTGGTACCGGCTTCGTAGCTTATCTCGTATTGTGAATCCCAAAGATTTTAAGAAAAAAGCTGAAAAACAAGCTACAAGACATAAAATTCGACAATTTGGCCCCGGATGCAGAAAACCGAGAAAACTATCCGCTACGGCATATTGAGGCCCAAAAAAAGGATATTCGCTATAAAAAGACATATTTATGCGGACTTTCGATGTTTATTGCGACGGTTTTATGCTCTACATCAGGTACGGCCTAAAATTTATACAAATTTGGTAAAAAAGTTATTGCTCTTAACGGATTTGACGATTATTATAAGAAGTTTAGTTATAAGGATTAACAGCTGCCAATACTAAAACTTTGAACTAAATAGGTGTTTGAAATGCTTTTGACAGGATTATCTGACAGTGCAAAGTAGGCGAACCATGGATGTGCACGACCGCGCTTATGCGCATATCGTGGCTTGGCAATCGCTGTTTCTGCTTCAATGTCGGGAAACGAACGAGGTTATATTACTGGGTTCCCACTTGCAGGGAGATTTGCAGAATCGGGGCCCCGAACGGAGGCAGATGATGTAGCGCAAAGGTGAAATAAAACCTCTATTCGTTTTTGGCGTGAAAGGGAGTCTCTTATCAGCGGCTCCCCCGATTGAAGTGGAAACCTGGTGGTTTCCATTTTTTTTGCTTGGCAAAGGTTTTAGTGCCGGGTTGCAAGATATTAGTCAGGAAGAAGAAACGATGAATCAGGAATTACTACGAATCGTTGAGAATATTGCTCGCGATAAAAACATCGATAAGGAATCGATATTTGTTGACTTGGAAGAAGCAATGATTTCGGCGGCGAGAAAGCATTTTGCCGAGCCTGAAAGTAATATAGTCGTAAACATCGACCGCAGCACGGGAGAGATTACCGCTTTTAAGGATGATGTTCAAATTGACATAAAGCAGCTTGGCCGAATCCCTGCCCAGACCGCCAAACAGGTGATTATCCAGAAAATACGGGCTGATGAGAGAAACAGTATCTATGCCGAGTTCGTCCAGCGAAAAGGAGAAATCATAAGCGGCGCGGTTGTGAGATACGAAAGCGGGGCACTGATAGTTAACCTGGATCGCTGGACCGAAGGTTTTATGCCGAAAGGTGAACAGATAATGGGCCAGACACACCGGGTAGGCGAGAGAGTACGGTGTTTGATTCTCGATGTAAAAGAAACCTCGAATCAGGTCAAAATTATTCTCTCTCGCACGCATCCTGATTTTATTCGCCGATTGTTTGGTTTGGAAGTACCGGAGATCAGTGAAAAAATTATCGAAATACGTGCACTTGCCCGAGAAGCGGGCTACCGGACCAAAGTCGCGGTGGTGTCATTCGATGAGAAGGTCGATCCCGTTGGGGCATGCGTAGGTGTGCGGGGCAGCAGGATAAAGAACATAGTTGAGGAACTCGGCGGAGAAAAAATAGATATTGTCCGCTGGAATGAGTCGTCTCAGGTGCTTGTATCAAATGCGTTAATGCCGGCTAAGGTCAGTGAAATCGCCTTGTGCTTTGAATTAGGACGGGCGACAGTCGTTGTGGATGAAGAGCAGCTAAGCCTGGCCATTGGTAAGCACGGGCAAAATGTTCGGTTAGCCGCCAGATTGACCGGCTGGGATATCGATATACTTACGCCCGAGGAATACAATCGAGGTATTGAACAACTGGCGAGCTGCGTAAAGGCAGTTGAAGGTGTTGATGAGGCAATGGTTGACAAGCTGATAGCGCTGGGTGTCATATCAGTCTCAGACCTGGAGGATGTAGGGATAGAACCTTTGATAAATGAGCTGAAGATAGACTCGGGCATCGCCGGCAAGCTTGTTGCAGCAGCAGTCAAGGAAGCCGAACGCCTGGTAGAAGAGTCAAAACAAAACGAGGCGGAAAAGGAACTGGCTCAGCAGAGTAAGATAAAAGATAACGAATAATTAATGTATCTCGTTCGGGATATAGCATCATAAACACGAATGAGATTGGAGATTTTTTTTGGCTGCTACAAGAGTTTACATTTTAGCCAAAGAGCTTGGAGTAAAAAGCTCTGCTATTGTAAAGAAATGCCAGGATGAAGGTCTGGACATAAAGAACCACATGTCGGTGATTTCGGTTGGGCTGGCGGCGACTATCCGGGAATGGTTCAGCGAAGGAGACAACGTTACAACGATCGAGACCTCTGATAAGGTAGATCTGAAAAAGGTCCGGATAAAGAAAAAGAAGAAAACAAAGAAGAAACCGGCGGAGAAAGAAAAAACAGATAAAAAAGACAAGAAGGTAAAGCCGGCTGCCAAGCGAACCAAGGCGACTGCGGTAGCGGAAACCAGTCAAAGTGAACAACCGGCAACAACCGACGATGTTGACGTGCAATCGGTCACTGCGGTAATTGCCGAAGAACCGCCACTTCCAGCAAAAAAGACAACCGAAATGCCGGAGCCTGAACCAAAGCCTGAACCAAAGCCTGAGCCGGAGCCTGAACCTGAGCCGATCGTTCCTGCCGGACCGATTTTGGAAAAGCCCGAACCAGCTCGATTGAGTGGACCACGGGTTGTTCGAGTCGAGGCACCCGAGCCGGTAAGACGATCAAGACCGAAACCAAGAGTCAGATACGATGCACCTGTCACCGAGCCTTTGATGTACAGCCAAAAGAACGGTATGGATCAAGCTCTCGCTTCTACCAAAGAAAAGGGACACTCGCCGAAGCGACATAAAGAAAGAACACATGGACGAAGGCGAAACGAGCGAGAAGTGGAAACGGTTAGGAAGCTTAAGCCTGATAGCAAATGGCGTCAAATAGATATCGAGGAAAGGCGAGCCCGGCTTGATGCGGCCGGCGGCGAGGGTCTGCGATCGAGGCCGATGCGTAAAATTGCTACCAAGTTCAAGCAAAAAGTCTCTACGTCTGTCAGGCCGAAAAAAGCCGTTATCAGCGAGCCGATTACAGTAAAGGATTTATCCGCAGTTCTGGCAATTAAATCAGCGGACATTATCCTCAAACTCATGCAACAGGGTGTAATGGCAACAGCCAATCAGGTCATCAATAATGACGTTGCCGAGCTGGTTGCTCTGGAATTTGAAACTGAGCTGGTGGTGGAACATCAAAGCACGCTGGAAGAGAAGATACGAGAAGAGTTTGAAAAGCGTGATAGAAAGAAAATCCAGAGGCGAGCGGTAGTTGCTGCAATGCTCGGACATGTCGACCACGGCAAGACGAGCCTACTTGATAAAATCCGGTCAACTCATATAGCCGATGGCGAGGCGGGCGGCATTACACAGCACATCGGAGCATCTGAAGTTACATGGGACAATAAGAAAGTCACATTCCTCGATACTCCAGGGCATGAGGCTTTCACGGCTATGCGCGCCAGAGGCGCCAACATGACCGACGTTGTGGTGCTGGTCGTAGCCGCCGACGATGGGGTGATGCCCCAGACCGCTGAGGCGATAGCCCACAGCAAAGCTGCGAATGTGCCTATCATTGTAGCGTTGAATAAAATAGATTTGCCCGGCTGTAACTTAAATCGTATTTACTCTCAATTGGCCGAGCAGGATCTGGCACCTTCCGAATGGGGAGGTCAGACCGAAATAGTCAAGACCAGTGCAATTACGGGCGAGGGCATAAATGATTTGCTTGAATCCCTCGATTATGTAGCTGAATTGCTCGATCTCAAGGCCGATTCGACAATCCCGGCGGCAGGATGGGTGGTCGAGGCGAGGATGTCGGCGCAGCGCGGTCCGGTGGCGACTTTGTTAATCAAGGAAGGTCAACTGAAAAGTGGCAATGTCATACTTGCCGGCAGTGCTTATGGCAGAATAAAAATGTTGAGAAACAGCTACGGGAAGAAAATAAAGACGGCGTCGAGTTCTATGGCGGTGGAGATTACGGGGCTTAGCGATGTTCCCCAGGCGGGCGACAGATTTTACTGTCTGGATGATATCAACAAAGCCAAGGCCGCTGCGGAGGAGAGCCAGATTAACCTCAGAGAACGCTCGCTGGCGGAACGAACACAGGTCACGCTGGACAATTTATTCAGCCAAATAGAAGCAGGCAAAGCAGAATCATTAAATCTTATCATTCGGGCGGATGTCCAGGGATCGGTTGATGTCTTAAAGAAGTATTTATCTGATCTAAGCGTCGAGGAAGTAAAGATTAATATTTTGCACGCCGCACCAGGTGGAATTACAGAGGGTGACGTTGTGCTTGCCGAGGCGTCGAATGCCATTATTATTGGCTTTAACGTTGTCAGCGAAGAACACGCGGCCAAGATTGCGGAAACCAAGGGCGTCGAGATCAGACTCTACAGCATCATATACCGCATAACCGAAGATTTGCAAAAATCAATGGTCGGTTTGCTTGAGCCGGAAGAGACAGAAAGCACACTTGGCAGAGTTGTCGTAAGAAGTACGTTTAAGATTTCACGAATTGGAACGGTGGCCGGCTGCTACGTTAGCAGTGGACACGCGAGTAACCACGCCAAGATAAGGCTGATACGCGATAATATTGTGCTCAAAGACAATCTGAGCATTGAGTCGCTAAAGCATTTCAAGGATGACGTTCGTGAAGTCAAAGCTGGCCTGGAGTGTGGCGTTAAAATAGCTGGATTCGACGATGTTAAAGTCGATGATGTGCTTGAGTTTTATGAGATCGTGAAAGTAGCAAGGACCCTTTAGATTAACAATATATATTGACAATTGACTATTAATGCAGGATGTGGGAGTTATAGCTCCCAAATAATTGTCAATATCTGATAATAAACAGTAAGTGTTCGGATGGCAACTCGAAGGCAGGAAAAAGTGGCTCGCATTGTAAAAGAGGCAGTCAGCGATGCTATTGCACACCATCTTAATGATCCGCGTATCAGTGGATTCGTGAGCGTTACGAGGGTTGATATGACTGCTGATTTACGTAATGCCAATGTATATATCAGCGTTTTTGGCAGTGACGAGGCGGGTCAAAGCAAGGCTTTTGCAGCAATAACACATGCAAAAAGCCGGATACAATCTCTGTTAGCAAGTCAGGTACGGAGCAAATTCTGCCCTGTTTTGCATTTTTACAAAGATGAGAAATTCAAAAAAACACTGGAAATTTTGAATCTGATCGACCAGGCTGCTAAAGAGTTTAAGGATAAGGATTCGGACGAGGAAGATGAGTTGATGAGTGAATAAGTCAGCGTGTATACGCATTTAAGCATATAGATATTAACGTGATCATTCCGGCAGAGGTTGGTATGAAGAACAGTAAAGATTATTCCAAAAAAATACAAAAGCTATATCGCTCATTGAGTCGTAAATCTCCGAAGGTGCAAAAGGTCAGCCACGAGACAGTAATAGACTCGATTATCTACGCTGTCATAAGCGCTGAGATGAGCGAAAGGATGACAGATTCTGTTATCAGGAAATTCGCCGACTATTTCGTTGATTGGAATGATTTGCGAGTTTCCCGATCGGAAGAGATTGTTGAAGTTCTGGGCAAGGACAACCATGTAACAATGGATATAGCTTCGGCAATCACCAGGATTTTGAATGGCATATTCAACGAATATCACAAAGTCAGCTTAGAGGCATTGAAAAAGATCGGCAAGCGTCCGGCCAAGCAGGCTCTTGAGAAAATTGATGGAACCAGCCGTTTCGTCGTCGATTATTGTTTGCTCACAGCCCTGGGGGGGCACGCTATGCCCCTTACGGACAAGATGATAAAATATCTCAGAACCAACGAGCTGGTTAATCCGGATGCTGATGAGCAGCAAATAGGAGGATTTTTGGCAAAGCAGATTTCAGCTAAAAACGGATACGAATTTTATGCCCTCTTGAGGCACGAGAGCGAATCCGCCAAGGCCAAAAAGAAAACGAAGGCCAAAACGACACGTAAAAAGACAAGTGGAACAAAAACTAAGAGCAAGAAAAAAACAAAAACCAAGAAAAAAACAAAAACGAAGAAGAAAAAAACCAGAAGGAAAAAAGCCTGAAACGCAAATTTCGAAACGTGGCGCATAAAATTATGACTGAAAAGATATTAAAATTGGGCATACCGGCAGGCAGCCTGCAAAAGGCAACGATCGAACTTTTTAACAAAGCCGGATTCCATATCCTTGATTCCAAACGGAGCTACCTGCCTCGTATAGATGATGGGCAAATCCAGCTTATAATGCTGCGGGCGCAGGAAATGAGCAGATATGTCGAAGATGGCGTTATTGATGCCGGTATTACCGGTTATGACTGGATAATGGAAAACGGTTCAGAAGTGGACGAGATATGTGAACTTGCATACAGCAAAGCCACGAGCAATCCGGCCAGATGGGTGTTGGTAGTGCCTGATGAGTCGCATGTCAAGAATGTGAAGGATTTGGCCGGGGGGATAATCGCTACAGAGCTTGTGAACGTAACGAAGAAATATTTTGCAGACAAAAACATCAACGTAAAGGTCGAATTTAGCTGGGGTGCCACCGAGGTCAAAGCGCGACTGGTGGATGCAATCGTGGAACTTACCGAGACCGGCACTTCTCTGCAGGCGAATAACCTGCGTATCATAGACACCGTTATAAGCTCTACAACAAGGTTTATAGCGAATAAGCAGGCCTGGGACGATAAATTCAAGCGAGAGAAAATAGAGAACATTTCCATCCTGCTCAACGCGGCAATCGAAGCCCGCAGCAAAGTCGGCTTGAAGATGAACATCAAAAAAGATGCTTTGGAAACCATCCTGCAGATACTACCGGCCGAGAAGAGTCCGACGGTTTCCTCCCTGGCTGATTCGGATTATATAGCAATTGAAGTAATTATTGAGGGCGAAATCGAGCGATCCCTGGTTCCTGCTCTCAAACGAGCGGGTGCTTCTGGCATAATTACATATCCTCTCAATAAAGTTATTCATTAGTAATTGCCGCAATATAAGCCACAGTTTTCTTGCCTTCTGCGTCAGATCCGGTATACTTACCCTAAATGTCTCTATAATTGGATTTAAAGCACCGTAGAATTACTGGAAATTTTATTTGTGACGAAACGAATTGCTATTTTGGGCTCGACCGGTTCGATCGGCAGGAATGCACTGCGGGTAATAGATTCGCTCGGGCCTCAGTACGAAGTAGTTGCCTTGAGCGCTCATAGCAGCGTGGAGCTTTTAGCTGAACAGGCCAGGCGGTATAAGCCGGGATTTGTTGCTATTACAAACTCTGACTATGCAGAGCAGCTTCACGGACTTATCGGCGATTTGGAAATTGAGATTCTGGCGGGGCCGGATGGTTTAATAAAGATCGCCGAACTTCAGGAGGTGGATGTTGTCCTTACCGCAGTTGTGGGTGCGGCGGGTTTGCCTGCGGTTTTTGCCGCCGGGCGAAAAGGCAAGAGGCTTGCAATCGCCAATAAAGAACCCCTTGTTATTGCCGGAGAGTTGCTCAAGAAGGAAATAGAGAAAAACAGCGGCGTTATTATACCCGTGGACAGCGAACATTCGGCGGTTTTTCAGGCTATGCAGTCAGGCAGCAAAGAAGAAGTCAATAAAATCATCCTGACAGCTTCGGGCGGACCTTTCAGGCAGGCAACCGCAGAGGATATCCAAAACGTAACTTTAGAGCAGGCTCTTGCACATCCTGTCTGGAATATGGGCCCGAAAATCACCATTGACTCGGCGACCATGATGAATAAGGCGTTTGAGATTATCGAGGCCCGCTGGCTTTTTGATATACCTGTAGAAAAAATTGAAGTTTTAATTCATCCTGAGTCGATAGTTCACTCGATTGTAGAATTTGTGGACGGCTCGATGATAGCCCAACTCGGCGAGCCGGATATGTGTCTTCCTATTCAATATGCCCTGACGTATCCGGCACGTGTTGCCGGGATTGCCAGGGCACTGCGTCTTGAGGAAATTGGTACACTGACGTTTGAAAAACCCAATCTGGAGACGTTTCGTGCTCTGTCGTTAGGTTATGAGGTAGCGCGAACAGGAGGCACGGCTCCGGTTGTTTTTAATGCTGCAAATGAGGCTGCTGTCGAAGAGTTCTTGGCGGGTAGAATCAAATTTGTTAATATAATCGAAATTATTGAAAATTGCCTGAATAGGCATAATATTAAAACAACGGTTTCTCTCGAAGAGGTCCTTGAGGCAGATGCCTGGGCCAGAAGAGAGGTTGCGGAATTGGCATATAGCGTGTAAGTTCTGGTCGGTCCGTTGATTTTGGAGATTTTTTAATGTCGAAAGAAACAATTTTATCCGGCAAGTATTTTCGGGTGTTTTTGATGGCTATCGTTGTCGTCCCTGTGATTCTTTTAATTGCCCGGAATATCAGCTTTTTTGGTAATGCGCTGCTGGTTTTGCTCGGATTTGGGGCGGTAGTCATAGTCCACGAATTCGGGCACTTCATTGTTGCCAAATTATCCGGTATAAAAGTCGAAGCCTTTTCGCTTTTCATGCCGCCAATATTATTGGGCGTCCTAAAAACAGAAGAAGGTATTCGGATTCGTATATTGCCGGAGATTTTGCGTAAAAAAGACGATGAGTCCGGTAATGGCTCGTTGTGTTTTACAATCGGCCGCAGGTGTAATCCCAGTGAAACCGAATATCGTGTCGGCCTCATTCCTTTCGGCGGTTTTGTTAAAATGCTTGGTCAGGAAGATACCGGGTCGGTCAAATCCAGTGACGATCCCCGTTCGTATGCCAACAAGCCGCCTCATATTCGTGCGGCCGTTTTGGCGGCGGGTGTTACTTTTAACGTTATTAGTGCCGTTATCGTTTTTATGATTGTTTTCCTCGTCGGCATAAATTTACGACCTGCCGTAGTTGGTGATGTGATGCCGGATTCGCCGGCGCAGCGCGCTGGTTTGAAAGCCGGCGACGAAATTATTGAGATTGCAGGTGAAAGAGATGATCTTGACTTTGGTAATATCGCGATAGCTGCGGCTCTGTCCGGCAGGAATGAAAAAGTTCAGATGAGAGTGAAACATGAGGACGGCTCCGAAGAAGATTTAACACTTGTCGCCGAGCAGATACCGGACGAGCCGCTCCGGGGTTTTGGTATTTCATCGCCGTGGAGTCTGACTATTGGAAAACTCACGAAGGATGATGCCGATGATTTGTTCACTAAAACCGGCTTGCTTCCCGGTGACACCGTCCAGTCTGTTAATGGCAGGCCCGTGGCATTCGGCTGGGAACTGGATCGGATAATCCGGAAAGCTTTTGTTCCGAAGGTGACACTAACAGTCGAGAGGACAGATTCGGTATCAAAGGAAGTTAGCTTAGTAAAAAAAGAGGTTCGTCTGACTTTGACGGCTCCAAGAAGACCGGGCGTCTCAGATTCGGGCCTTAACGGAGACATTTATTCCCTTGTGCCGCCCTTGCGAATTACAGAAGTTTCAGACCGGGAAGACAGCGATGATACCAAGCATTCGCTGCAACCGGATGATGTTATTCTTGCAATCGCCGATTTTGACAATCCCACATACAAACAATTGCGCGAAACTACAGAAGAATACGAAGGTAAAGAGCTGCCTGTTAAGGTGTTGCGTACGGCGGGTGATGGTGCCGAACGTATCGTGACAGTTACTGTGGTTCCCAAACGACCGGCAGGTGGTAACAGGGTTCTGATTGGTGTTGGCATCGTCTATGATCTCGAACGTGCAGTTGTTGCCAGTACTATTACTCCGGAAGAAGGCTCGGCCGCTCTGGAAATTCCAGCCGGTGCTGCAATAACGGCAGTCGATGGAGTCCCCGTCTCGAACTTCTTTGACATTGCCAGGGAAATAAATAAATATGCGGGCCAGCGGATTACGATTGATTACCGCCTTAATGAGCAGGTCGCAGGCGCTGTTTCTATGGATGTTCCCGGCGGGGAAGATTCATATGTAGTCAAGTCCGGTTTTGCCGATGTGATTCCATTCAAGGCTTACGAGAGAACTTATAAAGCCGAGGGGCCCGTTGATGCTGTGGTGATGGGATACAGAAAGACCGTCATGTTTATTGCCCAGACTTATGTGACATTAAGGCGTCTCATCGGGGGACTTGTCAGTCCGAAGGATCTTATGGGTCCTGTTGGCATTATCACGCTTAGCTATCGAATTGTTGCCGACCAGCCGTTTGTTTACTATGTTTATTTTCTCGGCCTGATCAGCGCGGCGATCGCAGTGTTTAACTTCCTGCCGCTGCCGCCTCTTGATGGAGGTCTGGTCGTGCTTTTGCTTATCGAGAAGATCAAGGGCTCGGCATTAAGCGAGCGAGTGCAGGCGATTATCGCCTATACCGGCTGGACGCTAATAGGGACACTTATCCTTTATGTCACGTTTAACGATATAGTCAGGAATTTTTTCAGTTGAGTTTTGGGATTATAAGCAGGGATATGGAATCACTTTATTCCGACTGATGAAAGGATTCGAAAGTGTTTGGTTTGCTGGAGAAAGTATCTTCGCAGGAGTATCACGAAGGTATACTTGGTGCTCTTAAAGAGCAGGATAAACAAGTCTATGACCTGATAACAAGGGAGTACGAAAGGCTTCAAAACAGCCTGCAGCTTATTGCAGCGGAGAATCAGTGCTCCAGGGCGGTTCTGGCGGCTCTCGGTTCGATTGTTCAGAACAAAACGACAGAGGGTTTCCCCGGTGCCCGGTTCCATGGGGGCTGCGAGTTTGTTGACGATATGGAGAAGCTGGCTGCAGCCAGAGCCAGAGAGACCTTCGGCGCCCGCTACGCAAATGTGCAGCCGCACTCCGGTACTAACGCCAACCAGATTGTCCTGACCGCAATGCTGGAAAGAGACGATAAGGTGTTGAGTCTAGGGATGGACCAGGGGGGGCATGTCTCGCATGGGGCAAGCGTTTCATTCACCGGCAAGTTCTTCGATGTTGAAAACTATCATGTCGATCGGGAGACTTTTGTCCTCGACTATCATGCCATTCGGGACAAGGTGGCGGCGTTTAAGCCGAAGCTGATTATTTGCGGGGCCACCGCATATTCGCGCGTGATCGATTTTCACGAATTCCGCCGGATTGCCGATGAAGTAGGGGCGTATCTTCTGGCCGACATTTCGCACATTTCCGGGCTGGTTATTGCCGGCGTGCATCCGTCACCGGTTAACGAGGCGCATTTCACCACGACAAGTACGTATAAGCCCGGCGGCCCCCGGGGTGGATTGATATTGATGGGCAGAGACTACGACAAAACAATCAGCGTCTCCGGCAAACAAAAGCCCCTGTGGGAGCATATTCAGAAAACGACTTTCCCGGGCGTTCAGGGAACGCCTTATCTGAATAACGTAGCGGCAAAAGCGGTTTTCTTCAAAGAAACACTTTCCGACGAGTATCGAGACAGACAATTCAAGATCGTAGAAAATGCCAGGAGACTTTCAGATGATCTGACAAGACTGGGATATGACGTGCTCACCGGCGGGACGGACAACCATATGGTGCTGGTCAATGTGGCGAATTTTCGAGAAGGCATAACGGGTGTCATCGCACAAAAATGTCTCGAAGACTGCGGCATCATCGTCAATATGAACAGGCTGCCTTACGACACGAAAAGCATGGCGGTCGCCAGCGGCGTCAGATTGGGCACCCCGATTGTCACGAAAAACGGGATGGGTGCCGCGGAGATGCACAGCATATCTGAGTTGATAGATGCGGTATTGAAGGGGGTAAGGGTAGTAACGAATAGTGAATACCGGATAGATGAATCCCTCAGCAGCGAAATCAAACATAAAGTCGGAGAACTATGCCGCAAGTTTCCGTTGCGTTAAACACCGGATGCGATAAAGCACTATTTTTTTACGATCCGGGCTTCCAGCTTATCCCCCAAACCAAAAGGCATACCAGACCAATAGTAGATATTTATCAGAGCTTTTTTTAAGAAGGTTCGTTTGGATTTATGGCTTTGACTGGTGTGTGCCGTTGTTGTGAGTTTTTTTGAAAAACACCTGTAAACGGCATGGATTTCAGGAATGCCGTAACTGCGAACTCGTATTTTAGATATTTCCTCTTTAAGTCCTTGCTGCATGAACAGATTTTTCAAAGTCTTAGCGGTGAAGTAATTGCAATGTCCGGGCGGGTCGACCAGCCTACCCTGTACTATGCGAAGTCGAATAGGTAACGAACCGTAGTTGGGAACGGTTAAATACATTATGCCGCCATGCTTGACGGCCGCTATTATATGCTTTAAGTGCTCTAAAGGTCTGGCTACGTGTTCCAGGGTCGATGTGGCCGTAATAATGTCAAAAAAGTTCGGAGCAAGGCCTGCCTCCTCTATACGGGGAAGTAGTGTATATCCGTATTGCTTTGCGTACTCAAACGCCCAGGGCGAAGGATCACTACCGAAACAAACGCAGCCCTTTTTTTGGAATTGCCGTAAAAGCACGCCGTTGCCACAGCCTATATCCAGGATCTTAAGCCCTTCTTTGCCTCGTGTAAGACTCGTACTTATACGGTCAAACCACAGAGCATCAATACTGCTCTGAACTTCACGGTAATGGCTTTTTACAAGATCGCCGAAGTTGAAATTTACCTGCTCTATTTCCTCGTCTGTCACATTAGCGTAAATAAAGTTGCAGAGCCGGCACTTTAACAGGGAGTATTTTCCAACCTGGCGTTCTTTGTCGCCTGACCCGTTACAAATAGGACATTTTTTCATCATCATTTGACTTTGTATATTTTTTTGAACTTGCAGCCCAGGATATCTGGTACATTGCCCCGATAATGGCCATGAAGACTAATGCGGAGAATAATATCATCGACATTAAAAACGCCTGCGATTTCTCAACGCCGTAGATGCCTAAAAGTCCTACCAGCGTGACCTCTCTGACACCAAGATTGGCCACGGATATAGGAACTCTCCCCAGGACGCATATAGCTGCACATATCCACACCAATACACCTGCAGGGGCGTCAACATTTGCGGCTCGGGCAGACAGGATATAAACGATAACGCCGCCTATCAGGGTATCGATCGTTGTAACCGAAGCAATCTTCAGGTGAAATCCGGCTCCGGCAGCTTGAAAGATTGCGATCTGATCGAGTATCTCCCGGCCTTTTTGGCGTATTTTTAGAGGAAAGGGCCTTAGCAAAAATCCGAAACCGTCGATAATTTTGCCGCCGGTTCGACTGCTTAACAGGAGCAAAGAAATAAGTATTATAACTGTAAGTAAAATTCCGCAAATTAAAGGCAGTAACCACCGATTTTGCACATCTGTCTTCAAGATTAGTACGGGATTCGTAATCATTAACGCGGCAAGCCCGAATACTATCATGACGAACAATGTTACCAGTTGATTGTATACCATACTGCTTAGAACATTGCTTCCCTTTCCGGAATCTTTTGTGAGAATGTACCACTTTGCTCCCGTACTCAGCAGTCCGGGTAGAATCATGCTGTAAAGAGAGGTGACCGCACTTGCTCTGAATATTGTGGCGACACCGACCTTACAATCCTGCTTTTTCAAAATAAGCTGCATCTTTATAGAGCGAATCCAGAAAAAAAATACGGTCAGCACCCAAACAGCTATCAGCAACTGCCACCTTGCCGTCTTGACGGCCTGCCGGAATTGCCCCAAATCTATCTGGCTGAAAACCCATACGAGCAGTCCCGTTGTAATCAGGACTCTGATAAGGAGTTTGGCTAATTGTTTGCTGCGAGTCGTCATATCAGGCTTCGGATTCCGGGAGAGTAGGTCATGCTCTTTCGGTCAGTCTTGCTTTTCTCCGAGAATCAGGACCTTTCTTGAGAGGGTCAGTTGCATTTTGTATAGCTTGTGAAAGACTTTACTGTTCGGAAACACCCCGTTCAGAAATCCGAAAGGCATACGGGAGACTATAGCAGAGATGAGCATGCCCGTGACTCCGGATATCGGGCCGGATAGATAGCAGTGCCTTATATTATTGAAACCGCCGCTAATCAAAAGCTGATGGAGACGGCGCCTGGTCGTTATATAGCTGTGCGAAAAATCGCAGTTGAAAAAGTTGTGCCGGTAACTCAAATAGTCCGGCGAGCATATTACGAACTTTCCTTTTGGCTTTAGAACTTCCCTTATCTGTTGTGTAATCTTCAGAGCATCCTGCATACTGTTCATATGCTCCATTACATTTATCATCACGGCAAAATCGAACTGCCTGTCCATCTCAGGTAGCGGCGGCACCATCGCACAAACGACATTGGCTCCTCTTTTTTCGAGCGACTCAGCCATCCGCCGGTTCGGCTCGACGGCGAAGTATTCGATTCGGGCTTTAAGACAGGTATCGGCAAAAACGCCTCGTCCCGGCCCCGTTTCCAAGACGCTGTGGCCCGCTTCTATCCCGGCGTATTTGAAGATTTTCCCGGCAAAGGCCTTCGAAATCCAGTTACCCGCGCTGGTAGCTTTGTCCTGCTGAAAATGGTCGTAAAAATATTCCTTTGTCATAAGAATACGCCTCTAACTGCCCTTACGTAACCGCAGCCTGTTCGTCCATAGTTTTTTTCGCGTAAACCACGATTATATCTGATTTTTTCAGCAATGATACTAATATCGTCCACGGCAACAAAAGCATCCACAACAGCAGGGACTGTCTTATCCTGTTGCGGTGTTTCGGGTTGATGTTATCGCCGAACAGTGAATATTGCAGCGAACCCCGCAGGCCCCACGGCGTTTTGTCGTATATGATTCTTGTCACCGTCAGGCCGTGCTGCCCCAGGAGCCTTTTCATCGCCGATGGCGTCCAGATGCACAAATGACGCGGGCAATCGAGATGATACCATTTGTCTTTGAAGCTTTTTGCATTGAAGCTCTCGAAATTTGGAACGCCTATAATGCAGTGCCCGTTCTGTTTCAAAAGGCTGCTGATTCTTGCTGCCGTTGCATTTGGGTCGGGAACATGCTCCAGGTACCACCATGCGGTGATAACATCGAAAGAACTATCCTCGAACGGTGCTTCGGTAATCGTGCCTTTGAAGATGTCGAGGCCGAAAGAATTCTTTGCCGTCTCGATAGCGGCCTCGGATATATCTACTCCATGGACTTCGCAGCCCTTCTCGATTTTGACACGGTTGAGGAACGCCCCGGCGCCGCAGCCTATGTCCAGGATTCGGCTCTTTTGATCGAGACCGCGATAGATTTCGTTTACAATTTTTACATTGGTTATCCACTTGATAAACTGTGCTATCATGGGCGTCTTTATCAGCCTGTTGTACAAAGAACGGATTCCAGCCGCTGCGCCTTTTGCCGCCGTCATGTGGGGGGCATAATCCGAAGGGTAGAGTTTCCCGATGTCTTCCGGCACGACCTGCGGATTCATATAGACAAGGCCGCACTCAGAGCAGCGAACATAGCTGAATGTCCCACCAATTCCGTGCAGCCGATCCCTCGCCTCGAAGAGAAACGCCGAGTCTTTACCGCCACACAAATTGCAGGCTATTTTTTCCGTTCTAATCATAACCACTCACCACGGCAGCTTTTTCGCCCTTACATAACGATGCAGCTTAGTGACGAGATTCCTCGCCGGAAAACAAGTCAAAATCAATCCGCCCCAGTTCTCCAAAGAACGGGGATACAATTTCACCGCCTTGCAATAGTATTTTCGTGCCCGCCTGACATTGCCGTCTGCGGCCAGCCAGAACGCGGTCAGAAAATACGATCGTGAATACCGCTTTACTATTTTCTTTCCGATTTCGGCCTGCAGCCTGGGATATTTTCGCAGAATCCGCTTTAACGCCGCCCTGGTTTTGGCGTAGCTTTTGACCTTGTTGGCCTGTTTCGACGTGCTGGCCCGGTGCCGTCGCCAGCAGCCCAGCGGTTCGGGGTCGTAATGAACCTTGCTGATATGAGCGACCTCGATCCACTTCATGTAGTCACTGATCGGGCCCGGCTTTTCGAAAGGCCCCGTCTTTCGAAGGACGTCCGCGCGAACCATCACTGTAATCATCGGCGTAAAACAGTAGTGCATTGCGAGCATTTGGGCTACGTCACCCGCCACGACGGGATAAACATCGCTGAATTTTCCGATTTCTGCGCCTTGCGAGTCGATAATCAGAGCATCGGCAAAGACCAGCCCCAGCTCCGTATCGCCGTCAAGCAGGGCAACTTGTTTTGCGAACCGTTCGGGCAGAACCACATCGTCACTATCGACGAAACATATGTACTTGCCTTTCGCCAGGCTCACGCCGCGGTTGCGGGCGGCTACGACGCCCTGATTTTCCTGCGTATGAACCTGCGCCCGTGATTGCGTACTTTTCGCGACCTCGACGGTGTTGTCGGTGCTGCCGTCATCGACTATAATGATTTCAAAACCTTCGAACGTCTGCTCCTCAAGACTTCTCAGGGTCTCAGCGATATAGTCCTGATGATTATAAGATGCGATTATCACCGACAGTTTCGGCTGCACTGTTAAGTCTCCGTCACGTTATAATTTTGCGATACTGCTCTATGTAGCCTGAAGCAACGTTCGCCCAGTCGAATTTTTCCGCCTGTTTTCTCGCCGCCGTTGACATTTGCTTATAAAGCTCCGGGTTGTCGGCCAGCCGTTTTACCGCTTTGGCGATTTCTTCGACTTTATCCTGCTCGACGATAAGGCCGTTGCCGTCAATCAGTTCGGCCAGGCCCTCACAGCGAGTTGTCACGATCGGCAGACCTGATGACATTGCTTCGAGCATTGCGTTGCTCATGCCTTCCTGCATGCTGGCGCTGATAAAGATATCGTTTTGCCGGTACACTTCCGGCATTTTTTCCGAGTCCATTCTGCCGGT
>CAZTDF010000075.1:15619-18827 GCA_964612465.1 uncultured Pirellulales bacterium | reverse complement strand
ATGATTCTCGTCTGCTTTTTCGATATGAATCAGCGGCCGTCAAGGAATTGCATGAGTCAGTTGAGCCTAAAAGCACAAGAGCTTAAAACAAAAGGCGTTCTCGTTGTTGCTGTTCAAGCTTCAAAGTTTAACAGCGGCGTACTCAACGAATGGGTGGAAAAGAACAACATTCCCTTCTCCATCGGAATGGTTCAGAGCGATGAAGAAAAAACCCGTTTCACCTGGGGAGTTCGTTCGCTGCCGTGACTGATTTTAACGGATAAAGAGCATATCGTAATCACTGAAGGTTTCACCTTTGCCGAGCTTGATGAAAAACTCAATGGTAATTCTCATAACTGACTTACACAGACAATGTGCTGTTCTTCATCTCCGGCACCGATTGCCTGACTCAAAGGCGTAGATATTTGTTTACCTGCCGAGGGTGAGACGCTATAATTACGTGCTGAGTTCGTGCTGCGTTGTAGGGGCAACCCTGTGTGGTTGCCCTGGGCAGGCACATGGGCCTGCCCCTACGAACATCGATGAACTATGAAAGATGGAGGTCATTATGAAGACAAGATGGATATTTCTACTGGTTATAGCGGCGTTTCTGTGCAACATCTCGGCAGCCGCCGAGGAAGTTCGCTTTGTGAAAATAGTCTTAGACAAAACATTTCGAGCCGAGGGGGTCGCAGTTGGAGACGTAAATCACGATGGTAAGCTGGACATCCTGACCGGTGACGTCTGGTACGAGGCTCCCGATTGGAAGATGCACGAAGTCCGCCCCGTCGGCCAGTACGACGGCACAAAAGTCTACAGCAATTGCTTTGCCAACTTCGCCCGGGATGTAAACGGCGACGGCTGGATCGATTCGATTGTCATCGGCCTGCCGGACGGGCCGTGCCTGTGGTACGAGAATCCGAAGAACAAGCCCGGCCACTGGAAAGAGCGGATGGTTGTCAAAAGCGCCTGCAACGAGACGCCGATATTCGTCGATCTGCTGGGCAACGGTAAACCTGTACCGGTCTTCGCCGTTCGACCCAAGGGCCAGATGGCCTGGTTTGGCGTGCCGAAGGACATCGACGCTCTGTGGGGCATGCACATTATCGCCGACGGCCCGAATGCTCCGGGAACTGAGAAATACAGTCACGGCCTCGGCGCAGGCGACGTCAACGGCGATGGGCGATGCGATGTACTTATCAAAGAAGGATGGTGGGAGGCGCCCAGAGACCGCACGGATAAGAATTGGAAGTTCCATCCCGCCAAGCTCGGGCCGGACTGTGCCGATTTGCTCGTGTATGATATCGACGGCGACGGCGACAGCGACGTAATTACCAGCTCAGCACACAATTACGGCATCTGGTGGTTTGAGCAAATCCCCGGTGCGGACGGCCCTAAGTTCGAGCAGCACGAGATATTCAAGGAATTTTCTCAGACACACGCGATACGCCTGGTCGATGTCAATGGCGACGGTATCAAGGATTTGGTTACGGGCAAGCGACATTTCGCACACATGGGCAAAGATCCCGGCGGCAAAGAACCAGCCGTGCTTTACTGGTTCGAACTTTCCCGCGGAGATAACGGCGATATTAAGTATATCCCACACAAAATCGATGACGACTCCGGCGTAGGAACCCAGTTCGAAATCGCCGATATGAATGGCGACGGCAAACCCGATATCGCAACCTCGAACAAAAAGGGCGTTTATATCTTCCTCCAACTGCCTTAGAAAAGGTTTCGGCATAGCATACGTCGGAGAACACCTTCGGCAATCATTAGTATTTGTTTGACTGCCGCTGGCAACACGCTATAATAAGATAGTTCGCTAGGGGCGGCCCGCGGTGTGGCGGGCCTGAGAGAGAACCCTCTGAACCTGATCAGGACAACCGCCGGTTCGGCGTTGATGCCTGCGTAGGAAAGTGATTGATTAATATCATAAAACTTACGATGTGAGAATGAATCGCTTCTCCGCAGGACGCCTTACGGTGCTGCGGGAGCGATTTTTATTTTTGATACGGAATAGAAGAAAATGGCAACACAATTACAAATTGCACGAGGCGGGACTATTAGCGACGAGATAAAATTTGTCGCTAAGGCGGAAAATGTTGATGCTGAGCTGATACGGGATGAGATTGCCGCTGGCCGGCTTGTCATTCCCGCGAACAAACGGCACCTGAAAACCAACTTAGTGCCGGCCGGTATCGGCAGGGTGCTTGCGACAAAGGTCAATGCAAATATAGGCACAAGCAGCGTTCGCAGCTCGGTTCAGGTGGAACTCGACAAAATGCAGGCGGCGCTGAAAGCCGGTGCCGACGCGATTATGGATTTGAGTACAGGTGGTAACCTCGACGAGACCCGGGAAAGATTGCTCGCCCAATGCCCGGTTCCGTTCGGAACGGTGCCTATCTACCAGATCATCGAGAAGAGAGGCGTCGAGGATATCGACGGCGGGATTATCCTGGAGATCATCGAAAAACAAGCTCGGCAGGGTGTGGATTTCTTTACGATTCACGCCGGCGTCTTAAGAGAGCATCTGCCGCTGCTCGAGAACCGGGTGGCGGGAATTGTCAGCCGGGGCGGAGCCCTGTTAGCCAAATGGATGTTGCATCACAATAAGCAGAATCCTTTGTATGATATGTTCGACGATTTGTGTGACATATTGGCCGAGTATGATATTTGTTTTTCTCTGGGTGACGGTCTGCGGCCCGGCGCGATCGCCGACGCTACCGACGAGGCACAGATTGCCGAGCTGAGAACCCTCGGCGAACTGACCGCCAGGGCACAGGAAAAAGGCTGCCAGGTGATGGTCGAGGGTCCCGGCCACGTGCCGTTCGACCAGATTCAGTACAACATGGAGATCCAGCAGGAGATTTGCCATGGTGCTCCATTTTACGTGCTCGGCCCGCTGGTGACCGACATTGCGCCCGGCTACGACCATATCACATCGGCCATTGGTGGGACAGCCGCCGCTTTTTACGGCGCATCGTTTTTATGCTACGTCACGCCGAAGGAGCACCTGGGTCTGCCCGATACCGACGACGTTCGGGCCGGTGTCATAGCGTCAAAAATCGCGGCCCACGCCGGCGATGTCGCTCGGGGCTTGAAAGGCGCAGCCGAGCGAGACAGGAAACTTAGCAAGGCCCGCACAAATCTTAACTGGAAAACACACCTGGCCGAATCTCTCGATCCTCAGACAGCCGAACGAATGCACCGCCAGGCCTGCGAAGAG
>CAZTDF010000075.1:5737-15519 GCA_964612465.1 uncultured Pirellulales bacterium | reverse complement strand
ACATTGATTTTGAAAGGCGATGGTGCCCGGTATGGGTAAACGTAAGATCCTTATCATCGAAGACGACCAAGATATTGTCGAAATGCTCGATTATAATCTTAAGGAAGAGGGATACGAAACCGTCTCGGCGTTGAATGGTGAGAAGGGGATAGCATTGGCCGGAAAGGAACGGCCGGACCTGATCATTCTGGATATTATGCTGCCGATTATGGACGGTTTCGAAGTATGCCGGACTCTCAAAAATGATGACAGGGTAGCACATATACCGATTATTATTCTAAGCGCAAAATCACAAGAGACGGACAAAGTCGTCGGTCTCGAATTGGGTGCGGATGATTATGTCACGAAACCTTTCAGTCCCAGAGAGCTGATTGCGAGAACGCGGGCGATTTTGAGGCGGGGGCGGGAAGAACATATCAGCAACAGAATCCAAAGAGGGGATATTACAATCGACAGGACCCGACACAAAGTGACTGTCGGGGGCAAAGAGATTTCACTGACCTTAACTGAATTCAAGCTGTTGGAATTTATGGCCCGACGGCCCGGTGCGGTTTTTTCGAGGGCCCAAATATTGGACGCAGTTGCGGGGGATGACGCTATCGTCTGTGACAGGACTGTGGATGCTCATATCAAGTCGCTGCGGCACAAACTAGGTCCGGCCAAAGACTACATCGAGACGATTCGGGGTGCCGGCTACCGATTTAAGGAAGTGTAAATGAAAAACAGAATCGTCTTGAAATTTTTCGGTGCATTCGCGGTTTTAACCCTTATCGTTGTTTTCGTTTTGAACTTCTTCGTCAGCTTAAGGCTGCATAAGCATTTTGAGCAGAAAATCTCTGCCGAATTGAAAAGCAATGCCGTATTAGTCGGCGACATTCTCCAAAATGATCTAATCGACGATAACTCTGAAGATATCCAGCAAAAGACCGGGAAACTGGCGGACAAGCTGGATTTGAGAATTACGGTCATCGAGAAGGGGGGCCGAGTTCTCGGAGATTCCGAGCAGAAACCGTCCCTGATGGTGAATCACAGCGATAGATCCGAGGTGATTGAAGCGATTAAGAATGGCTTCGGACAGAGCACCCGTTTTAGTGACACGTTGGGAATAAATATGAAGTACGTAGCAGTGCGGGTGGACCAGGGCGATCGCACTCTGGGTGTCGTCCGTTTTGCCCTGCCGCTTTCACGCGTCCAACCGGAGATACGGATCATCTATAGAGTAGTACTGTTCGGAACAATCGCTGCCGTTATCATTGCACTGATAGTGGCATATTTCGTTTCGAGGAGTATTACACTACCCATCAGGCAGATGCGAGAGACGGCTCAGCAGATCGCCAAAGGGGACTTTGACAGGAGGGTACGGATTAAAAGCAAAGGCGAACTCGGAGAACTGGCCGGATCATTGAACACGATGGCCGATGAATTACAGCAGAAAATGGAAAACCTCAAACGGCTGGACCGCGTCAGAACGGACTTTGTTGCCAATGTTTCACACGAACTGAAGACACCTTTGACCCTTATTAAGGGCTATATAGAAACTTTGCAAAACATGGCAATAGATGACAAGGAAAAGTCAGACAAATTTATCTCGATTATAAAAGAACATTCCGACAGACTCGGGTATATAATAGATGATTTGTTGAGCCTCAGTGAACTCGAACTGTCGAGGGATTGCGTGAACAGAACCGAATTTGACCTAAAAGAGGTCATAGATGAAATATCATTGGGATTCGGGCAAGCGCTTGCTGAGAAGCAGCAGAGCTTAACCGTGAATAAACAAGGTGATGACTTCAGCATCCAGGCAGACCGCAATAAGATCGAGCAGGTTTTCGCAAACTTGATCGATAACGCCATCAAATACACAAAAGAATCCGGGCTAATTGAAATTTTGCTTTGTGAACAAGGCCAGACGGTCTGCGTAACTGTTCAGGATAATGGAATCGGCATACTAAAAGAACATCGCGACAGGGTTTTTGAGCGTTTTTACCGTGTCGATAAGGCGCGTTCCAGAGAGCTTGGGGGAACAGGATTGGGTTTGAGCATTGTCAAGCACATCGTTCTCGCTCATAAAGGAAAGATAGCGATCGAAAGCGAGCCAAACAAGGGAACGAAAGTTTCAGTCACATTTCCCAAAAAATAGAAAACTTTTCATCTTCACACAATCTTCACATTTCCTTCATCCCTCCTTCACATTCTTTGCGTATACTCTTTACAAAACTGCAAAGAGGGATTAATGAAGAAAAAACTTGAGATTGTTTATAAAATATTGACGGTAGCGGCCCTGCTGTATCTTTTTCTGGTCAGTATCAGCCTCATGGGTGCGGCCTTCAAAGGTTTCGGCAAGGGCTTCGCGGAAAACCTAATCAGAACAACATCGAATCCTTTCGTCGGATTATTTATCGGGGTTCTCGCAACCAGCCTTGTGCAAAGCTCCTCGACAACAACATCGGTCGTTGTGGGGATCGTGGGAGCGGGCGGCCTGACTGTAGGCAACGCCATCCCGATCATTATGGGAGCCAATATTGGAACGACCGTCACGAACACTCTGGTATCTCTGGGGCATGTCAGCCGAAGAGACGAATTCAGACGAGCAATCAGTGCCGCGACTGTGCACGATTTCTTTAATCTTATCTGCGTTTCTATTTTATTTCCCATCGAACTGGCAACCGGCTACCTCGAAAAAACCGCAACATATATGAGCGGCATATTCAGCGGCGTCGGCGGCATCAAGTTTGTCAGCCCCATTAAGCTGGCTGTAACACCCGCCGTAGGCCTTATCCAAAAAGTCGTAATCTTGCTGAGCGGTTCCAAACTTGCGGCTTATATCATCATGGCGGCATTATCATTGGTTATCTTGTTCTTCGCCCTTTACTTTATTGTCAAAGTCATGAAATCCCTGGTGGTCAACAGGGCCGAGATCGTTTTAGATAATGTTATCAGTAAAAGCCCGATCCTGGGGCTCTTTGCCGGGCTGGCATTCACGATTATTGTCCAGAGCAGTTCGATTACCACGTCCCTGTTGATTCCTCTGGTGGCCGCCGGTATTCTGACAGTTGAGGGGGCCTTTCCAATTACAATCGGCGCTAATATTGGGACGACTACTACTGCAATCCTGGCATCTTTTGCAACCGGTAATATATCAGCCATTATTATCGCATTTGCCCATTTCTTATTTAATCTGACTGGAACAGTGTGCATTTATCCTATAAAATTCTTCAGAACGATTCCAATCAGCCTTGCGAAGGCCTTTGGAGATTTGGCTGCTACGAAGAGGCGATATGCCTTTATATATGTTTTGTGTGTGTTTTTCTTGATACCGACGTTGTTAATTATCATTTCAAAGTTGTTTTAGATAAGGGAAGTACAAATGTTCAAAAATCTATTGAGTTTCTGGAAAGGCAAAGATTTCCTTGTCCATGTCCTTGAAGATTTCAAAATTATGCTGGATGATTCTGAGACTATGTTCCAGGCAGTCTGCGCACAGCTTTTGATAGGTACGGAAAAGGGTGGATTGAAAGAAAAAATCTATGAGATAGACAAACAGGTAAACAACCTGCAAAAAGAGATACGCAAACGGATCGTAGAGCATCTTACGCTTCAGCCGACAGTGAATGTTAATGCCTGTCTGATCCTGATGAGTGTTGTCAAGGACGCTGAGCGATTAGGTGATTATTCGAAGAATCTTTATGAGGTCACCGAATTACTGGCCGAGCCAATTGACTGTGCTCTATTCAGTGAGTATTTTGACGAACTCGATAAAAAGATTCTTGCGCTCTTTCAACAGACTAAAAAGGCATTCATTGAAGCAGATGAAGACTTGGCCAGATCAGCCTGGGAATATGAAAAGACCATAGCAAAAGGATGTGACAAGATCATTGAGCGTCTGGCAACAAGTAATCTCCCGGTAAATCAGGCCGTCTGTTTCACTTTAATCGCGAGGCATTTCAAACGCATTATGGCTCATTTAGTTAACATTGCAACATCCGTTGTCTTGCCATTAAGTGATTTGGATTATTTTGATGAGAGAAGGAATGAAGACTAATTGAGTGATGAGAACGGCCTAATCTCGCGAGACATTTATTATTTTCTCTAAACAAAGCGATATCACCGGATCTAATAAAGGCGTTATTGTAGGTTTCGAGTAAAAAATGTTTGAGTCGGGGCGTTGTAAAATACATCGCGCTGCTTCACAACGAGAATATCTCCGTCGAAAGCGCACTTCAAACAGGAGCAAAGGCTCTTGTACCACTTCTAAAAGAATCGAAGAATTTTTTTGCTTTTCACCGAATTTTCATAGCTACTTCATATTCACTTCATATTTAAAGTGTATATTAATGTCGGAAACACGATGTGCGTGCCCATGATTGTTGTTGATTAGAAAGGAAAAGAAATGCTAAAAATTATCCCGATGATGATGTTAATATTTTTAGTATTCACCCAGCTATCTTTTGCAGAGACGGATGAGCTAAGTGCTCTCAAAGAGCAGCTCTCCGAGCAAGCGGAAAAGCTTCAGGAGACGACCGAGAGACTCGAACAACTCGAAGCAAGGCAAATGCAGAAAGAAAAATCTTTTGAAGACCAAATAGAAGAGCTGAATAAACAGGAGCCCGAGGCAGATTCCGCTGACTTTCGGGTATACTGGAAGGAAGGGCTAAATCTTGCCACACTGGACGGAGATTTCAAGTTGAAGATCGGCGGAAGGCTGCAGACCGACTGGTTCTTCTCAAGTGAGGATAATGCGATTAAATCAGATGTAGGCGAGCAGGAAGACGGCGTTGAAATAAGACGGGCTCGCCTGTATTTTTCCGGCCTGATCTACGGCAACGTCGAGTATAAGCTGCAGTTCGATTTTGCCGGCGGTGACGCAGATCTTAAAGACGCTTATCTCGGTCTGACCGATTTTCCCCTTGGTAAACTTCGGATAGGTCATTTCAAGGAACCGTTTAGCCTGGAGGAGCTGACAAGCAGCAAGTACATTATCTTCCTGGAAAGGGCTCTGCCCAATATTTTTGCTCCCAGCCGAAACACAGGTTTCATGCTTCATAATACCGCTTCAGATGAAAGAATGACTACGGCAATAGGTGTATTCAGAAGTACGGACGACTACGGTGAAAACGTAGATGATGGCGGATACAACGTGACCGGTCGAGTCACGGCACTTCCAATCTATGAGAACAAAGGCGCTAATCTGCTGCATATCGGAGCCGGATACAGCTACAGGAATCCTGATGACTCCGTGCGATATCGTCAAAGGCCGGAGGCGCATTTAGCGAACTATTTTGTCGATACAAGTAATTTCGCCGGCGATCAGGTGGACCTGGTTGGACTCGAGGCCGCATGGGTCAACGGGCCGCTGTCTCTGCAGGGCGAGTACATGATGGCCGATGCCGATCGACTCGGCAGCGGTTCGGATGTCAAGTTCGACGGTTATTATGTTCAGGCCAGCTATTTCCTGACTGGGGAGCACAGGAACTATAAGACTTCCGAAGCAGCGTTCAGCCGGATAAAACCCAAGGAAAATTACAACGCCGCAGGCGGGTCAGGTGCGTGGGAAATAAAGGCAAGGTATTCCGGACTCGACCTGAGTGATAGCGATATAACCGGCGGCAAGTTAGATAACATTACTGCCGGGGTGAATTGGTACTTAAATCCCAATACCAAAATAATGTGGGATTATGTGCATGCTGACAAAGACAATGTCGGTCAGGCGGATATGCTCATGATGCGACTACAGTTCGATTTCTAACCATTTGGTTGTTGAGGATTGTGAGAATACTGTTAGAATTCAATAAGAAAAGAGTATTTGGAGAGAAGTAAAAAATGAACGAGAAAGCGAAAAAAATTGTAAAGCAGATTATTGTTTCAGCGGTCACTTTAGGAATTGCTCTGATGTTGATTTCCGGATGTTCAAAGCGAGAGGGCGGCACCGGCTCAGAGCAAAGGTTCATAACCATAAAGGGCTCCGACACCATGGTGCATCTGGCCAGTAGCTGGGCGGAGACTTTCATGAAGCAAAATCCCGATATAGAAGTGTCGGTCACCGGCGGAGGTTCCGGAACGGGAATCGCCGCGCTTTTGAACGGGACCACCGATATTTGCGCTGCATCACGAAAGATAAAGAACAAAGAATTACAGCTCGCCCTTCAGAAGAATATCCATCCGCATGAGATCGCGGTAGCCAAAGATGGAATTGCTGTCGTGGTTCATCCGGATAATCCAGTCAAAGAGCTGACGCTGGAGCAGTTGAGTAAAATATTCACCGACAAGTCCCTTCGATGGAGCGACGTGGGCGGCCCTGACGAGGAAATTCTGGTGCTCTCCAGAGAGTCCAGTTCCGGAACATACGTGTTCTTTCAGGAAATGGTCTTGAAAAAGCAGGATTACATGCAGGATGCGAAACTGATGCCCGCTACTTCAGCGATAATTCAATCGATCTCAACGGATAAATTGGCAATAGGATATGTAGGATTAGGGTATGCTCTTGCTGCTAAAGACAAGGTGAAAATAATAGCTGTTAAAGCCGATGATAATTCACCTGCCGTGATGCCATCGGACCAGACCGTAAAGACAGGGCACTATCCGATCGCCCGACCTCTTTTTATGTACCTCAACGGCGAGCCGCAAGGAACCGTTAAAACATTTATGGACTTCTGCCTTAGTGCGGCCGGACAAAAAGTGGTTACAGAAACAGGATATGTTGCAGTGCAATAATGAAAGCCGCCTGGAAAGAAAAAGCGATCAGGCTGATGCTTTTTGCTACGGCCTCCACGAGTATCCTGATTGTCATTGGGATATTCGTATTCGTAGGCAAGGAGGCCGGGCAATTTGCGATTAAGCCGGGATTAAAAGAGCTTATTAGCAGCCGGTGGATGCCCGTTTCTTTTCAGAAAGAATCGTTCGGGCTGTTGCCGCTAATCACCGGATCGCTTTTAGTTACGGCACTGGCCACAATATTGACAATCCCATTCGGCATCGGAGCAGCGGTCTATATTTCGGAGCTGGCAAGACCTGCAGAGAGAGAAATACTCAAGCCTTTCATCGAGATTCTGGCCGGCATTCCGTCTGTGGTGATTGGCTTTTTCGGCCTGGTTGTTCTGGTACCTCTGATCAAAAGCAGTTTCAGCCTGTCGACGGGATTGACCGCTCTGGCAGGCGCGGTGCTGTTGGCGTTAATGGCCATACCAACAGTGGTATCGATCTCCGAAGACGCCATACGAAGCGTGCCTGCATCCTACAAGGCGGCGTCACTGGCATTGGGTGCAAGTAAGATGCAGACTATATGGAAAGTCACGGTTCCCGCGGCTCTTCCGGGTATCGTCGCAGCGATTATGCTCGGTATCGGCAGAGTCATCGGCGAAACAATGGCTGTGATGATGGTGACCGGCAACGCCGCAATAATCACCGCCTCACCGTTCGACTCGGTACGAACCATGACCGCCACCATTGCAGCCGAAATGGGTGAGGTTGCGTTCGGAAGCATCCACTACCGGGCTCTGTTTTGTGTAGGTATCGTCCTGCTGCTGGCGACGTTCGGCTTGAACATTATTGCACAAAAATTCCTTAAGAAATACAGGATGGGATAATGCGCAGGGTAGCTTCGCAATATATAATCGCCTGGCTTATACGAGTGATGACGTACCTTATCGTTTTTGTCATCGCTTCGATCATTATTAAAATCCTTTGGAACGGCCTGCCGGTCATAAACTGGGAATTCCTGACAACCATGCCAAAACGCGGCGGCTCCGAAGGGGGAATATTACCGGCAATCGTGGGTACCCTGTCACTGGCGCTGGGGACGGTTATAATCGCACTTCCACTCGGGATGGCGACAGCGATTTATTTGTCCGAGTATGCAAAAGCCGGAAGATTTACACGAACCGTCAGGCTTGCGATTGTGACGCTGGCGGGTGTACCATCGATAGTCTTCGGGCTCTTCGGGTTGGGTCTGTTTGTGATATTCCTGCGATTCGGAGCGTCGATTATAGCCGGCTGTCTTACACTGGCATGTATGATACTGCCGATTATTATCGTCTCCAGCGAAGAAGCTCTTAGAGCGGTTCCGAAGTCTTTCAGAGAAGGAAGTCTTGCTCTTGGGGCGACAAAATGGCAGACAATATACAAAAACGTGCTGCCCTACTCGATATCGGGAATGCTTACAGGCTCGATTCTGGGTATCGGCCGGGCTGCGGGAGAGACCGCACCAATCCTGCTGACCGTTGCCGCCTTTTATTTGCCGAGATTGCCAAAATCCATATTCGACCAGGTCATGGCACTGCCGTATCACCTCTATGTGCTGGCGACGCAGCATCCTGACATTGAAAAGGTCAGGCCCCTGCAATACGCGACGGCCCTTGTCCTGCTTGCGCTGGTGCTTGGAGTCAACCTGGTGGCAATCCTGTTTAGAATTCATATCAGGAAGAAATACAGATGGTAGAGAATAATTCCAACAATAATTCCGGATTCAAGATACGAGTCAAGGATTTGAATTTCTATTACAGCAGCGTCCAGACACTGTACGACATTACAATGGACATCCCCGCCCGTCAGGTTACTGCTCTGATCGGGCCATCAGGCTGTGGTAAATCAACCTTTCTTCGGACGCTGAACCGGATGAACGATATCATCGAGGGTACCCGGGCCGAGGGCAAAATCTGGATTGACGAACTTGATATTTATGACTCTGCAATCGACATCGTAGCCCTGCGAAAAAAAGTCGGCATGGTATTTCAAAAATCTAATCCATTCCCAAAATCTATTTTTGACAACGTAGCGTATGGGCCACGAATTCACAGCGTCAAAAATCGTAAAGAACTCACCGGTATTGTGGAAAAGAGTCTTGTGCGCTCGGCGCTCTGGGATGAAGTCAAAGACCGGCTCGACAAGAATGCCATGGACCTGTCCGGCGGCCAGCAGCAAAGATTGTGTATCGCCAGAGCTTTAGCCGTCGAGCCGGAGATTCTGCTGATGGATGAGCCAGCTTCGGCACTTGATCCACAGTCCACGGCGAAGATAGAGGACCTCATCGACGAGCTTCGCCGTGACTACACCATTGTGATCGTGACACATAATATGCAGCAGGCCGCTCGTGTTTCTGATTTGACAGCTTTCTTATATGAAGGGTATCTCATAGAAGTTGGACCGACCAAGCAACTCTTCACCAAACCAAAAGAGAAAAAAACCGAAGACTACATTACGGGACGATTTGGATAGACGGAGACGTAACCTATGACAGTACATATGAAAAGAGAAATCGACAGGCTGAAACAGATGCTGATATCCCTGTGTGAGGTTGTTGAGGAGAATCTCCGCCGGGCGGTCGAATCGATCAGGAAGCGGGACGCGAATCTCGCTAAGACGGTGATCGAAATGGACCTTAAAATCGACCACATGGAAGTTGATATGGAAGAGGAGTGTCTGAAAATCCTGGCACTGTATCAGCCGGTTGCTATTGATTTGCGATTCATAATCACCGCTCTGAAGATTAATAATGACCTGGAGCGGATTGGTGACTTGGCCGTCAATCTTGCCGAACACAGCACATTCCTTGCCGGTCAGCCGAAAACAGATGTTCCTTTTGACTTTGACGCAATGACAGAAAAAACGGAATTGATGCTTCGAAAAAGTCTTGATGCTCTCGTGAAGATGGACTCAAAACTGGCGTATGAGGTTTGTGCTGCCGACGACGAAATAGATGCCATGGACCGCCAGATGCAGTTAATGGCGCAGGAAGCAGTTCATACGCACCCGGAGCAAACCGAATGTCTAATGCACCTGCGCTCGGC
>CAZTDF010000075.1:2600-5637 GCA_964612465.1 uncultured Pirellulales bacterium | reverse complement strand
AGTATTTTACAGGCAAAACTTGTGATAAAACACGCTCCGGTCAGGGCAAAGCTGATCATTACGGCGGACTTCACCGATTTAGGATCGCGACAAACCAATAAAGGCAGGCTTATCATGAGCATCACAAAATTTATGAGCGGATCGGTAATGCGGAAATGTTTCTGGCTGGAAAGCTGAGCCATGTCTCTAATTTGTATTTTTTGTGCTTCGAGAGCCGTTAATTGTCGCAACGATAACAGAGTTTTGTGCTCGGATTCGCACCTAACCGGGATGTCTTTTGCCGTGATGTCACTGTCATAAAAAGCTATCGGCTGGGGACCTTTTCCGGAGCCTCTTTCAGTCAGCAGGCCGCCAGAGACCCACTCGCCGGTTCCCGGAGACTGGCTATACAAGTCCCATCGACCTGTTTTATCATTATAAACCGCTTTATCAGCATCTAAACGCCCGGTTACTTCCCAGATACGGGACCTTGATGTCTGGCGGCGCAGCAGGATGGTGGGATTATATAGAGTTGATGTTTCTACGTCGAATTTTAGAGAGCAGATGAGTGAACCTTTGCCGTCACTAATGAATCTTACTCTATACGATTCCTGGCCGGGAATATCATTGTGGCTGCGCACGAGCTTGTCCGCGAGCGGGGGTATTATAAATTCCTGGTCGATCACCAACACACCGGTCAACAGCAGCGCGAGAAGCACTATCGGGAAAATTATACGCTTCAAGCTGACGCCCGAAGCCATCACAGCCACCAACTCATTATGACGGACCATTTTGCCGAACGAAAAGGCCGCCGCTACTACGGTTATCATTCCGGCAAAATCCCGAAAGTAAAGGGCGTTGTTAAGAAGGTAAAATGTAAATATGTTTTTGATAACAACCGCGGTGCCAAGGTCGGTATGCTGTGTGAACTCGTCTAAATTCACGAATAGATCAATGATTATTCTCAGCCCCACCAGCACGCAAAAAGCTATGCAGTAGCCTATTAAAAAGTTCTTCGCAACGTATCTGTCCAATATTTTCATAATTTGGTCCCACATGTTGCGGGGCTTAGATGTTCATATTCAATCCCGGTTTTACCGGGGCATTGTCATTAACTTAATTTTTCAACAAGTGGCGGTATATCACAAGAACCAGGAGTAATAGAAATACCAATCCCGCCCATATTACAGCTATGCCTGTAGTGCTTTCTGAGCCGTGGCTTTTGATAAGGTTTTCGCCGCTTATGATACAGACTATCAGAACCGCGGCAGGGATACAACTTGCGCCGAAAGCACTGAGCAGATGTCCGCCTTTTTTTATTATGCCCAGGCCGATACCAATCAATATCATGGGTATACAGCCTGCTCCGAATGCCATCCGGGTATGTATCTCAGCTTTTATTCGCACCAATGCATAGCGTATTTCTGCCCTAAGTTTATCTTGTAAATGGCTCAGACTCTTGCTCGTTCGCAGTCCTAATAGTTGTGACAAATCGGAAGTCAATTTTTCTACTCTCAATGAACCACTTTCGGTTTTAAATTCATTTGCAGCGACCTCTGCGGCCCGGGGCGGTAACAAACCGCGAATAATAAACCGCATCATCAATTCATCTGATCCTTCCTCCCTTACATTGTCAATATCCATCGTCAAAGTCGGCGCCAGTTTATCGCCCTCGATATGCAACAGGGCTTTCTCGCATATTAAAGTACGCAAGATTTCTTTGCTGTCAGTATTATATTCTCTGACGACTATTTCGTCTTTGCCTGAGAGTTCTACTTCTTCATCTTGTGCACTGCATTGACCGGCGATAAATTTAACTGAGTTCGGCATTCCAAGCAGCTCATAGAATCCACCGGCATCATCTGCACTTTCCGGAGGTATTTTTTTGCGTTTGGTTATTCCGGTGTTAATATCTTGCGCTAATAACTCTATGATGACTTGAGCGTAAGTCTCGCGTGCCAGTTTCGCGATCGGGTAAAAGTTCATCAGGTCGGCTTCGATTTTTCTCATTTCATCGATCTTTTTGAATTTTATCTCATCGCTTAACATTGAGCCGAGTTCCGCCGTCAATGATCCCCATTCCGCCCCTGCTTCCGACTCTGCGCCCATTTGACCTGACTTGTATGCTAATATCCGTACTTCGTTGAATCTTTCATGCGGATTGAAGCTTACTTTGGCAGCTTCGGCGGTAAAAATGTTTTTTATTTCGTTGTTTTTCATTTCGAATACAATCACGCCCGAGAGAACATCTTTTTCGAAGTCGGTATGGTCGGCATAAATCAGGTAGCGGTAGTCCGGCGGCAGCTCGTAATATCTTCTTCGCTGGATATTACGGAAAAGTATTTTCTTGGCGTCGGTCTTAAGAGATTTTTCCGCGCGTTGCACAAAAACAGGCATTACGTAGAAGCTTAAAAGCAGGTTTGCAACCGCCACTATAATCGCCAGAACCAGCCCGGGATAAACCAGCCTTATCAAACTTATTCCGCTCGCCCTGCAGGCGTCAAGCTCACTATCGCCCGCAAACCGTCCGTAAACCAGAGAGCACGCGAACAACGCGCCCATTGGCAGTACGAACGTCAGGGTTATAGGCAAAAAATAACCCATAAGATGGAGCACCTGGCGAGGACCGACGCCGTATTCCTGGACCGGCTGTAGAATACTACCCAGGCTAAGCATTAGCGTCAGCGCAACCACCGCCAATAAAAAAACCCGGAAAAGCTCCCGAAATATATATCTATGCAATGTAAAAAGCATTTTATTATTTAATCCTTAGCTACTGCCGTTTCTAAAAATAATTGTCACAATTTGTCATAATAACTTTTCTCGTGCCAATAATTATGCTCATCGGTAAGAGCCATCGAGAGAGATTGATGAAAGCAACGCCAATGCCTATATCAATTTAGCCTTACCAAAAAGATTTTGTACAGCTTTTGCAAATCACTATTTGATCCTGTTGAGCCGTTTTATGGAGCAACCTTATTTTTCTATAGGATTCGTTTTTCCAGATTTCAAATATCGGTGTTTTATTTACATCTCCCAGGATAACCTGGCCTTCGTA
>CAZTDF010000075.1:0-2500 GCA_964612465.1 uncultured Pirellulales bacterium | reverse complement strand
CGTTCGAACTCTTCCTGTGTGGCTCCGTCGAAACTCACTTTAATTTGATCAAGTCCAGCATCCATAAGCTCATTAGCCTTGTCGGCCGTCAGGAGTGAACCGTTTGAAAATATAGCCACTCTTTTAATGCCTTTTTGCTTGGCATATCGCACACGTTTAGCTAAATTCTTATCAAGTAACGGCTCGCCGAAATTGTGTAAATGAACATTGCCGCAATTATATTTGGAGCATTCATCTATTATTTTTTCGTAAAGGGCATCATCCATGTGGCAGACCGGCCGTTGCATTTGGCGATGCGGGCAAATTACACATTTTGCGTTACAGGCGTTAGTCGTTTCGATCCGTACAGTATTGGGGAACTTGCTTAGTGCGAGGTTGAATGCACTTCCTGCGAGAGAGCAGGATATTCTTGACAGTTGTCCGCTGTTCCGTTTTGTTTTGTTAACCACTATTTGTCCTTTTTCAGGCTCATCCGGTACTGGTTGTCAAATTGCTGAGGACATCCCCAAATTGCCTGCCCATTCGGCGTAAAAACCATGCCGTCAATTTCCAACCGTCTATTTTGAAGCTTCAATTATCAACAGTAGACAGCATTTTGCAACAAAATTCCCCACCGTTGCTTTATGGACTCATACTACAAATCTAACAATTTCCTGGTATTCTCATTATTTTCTCATTTGTTGCTTCGTATTATGATAGAGTGTGCGGCCCGTGAAACCCGCGATAGTATTGACCGGTGTGAAACAAGGTCGCAATCGTCGGTAAAATGGCGAGTCGAGCGTCTCGACTTATGCAGCAAAGCGATTCATAAGAAAGGAGCAGATTATGTTAAATCGGCGGATAACAACAGCTTTATTGATGTTGGGCCTTTTTGGTGTTGGAGCAGCTACCTTGTCGTGCGCTGCCGAGGCGAAATTTCAGGACAACTTCAACGTCGAGAAAACCACCCTGGCGGACAAAGGCTCGAACACCTACATGATCCTCAAGCCGGGCTACAAACTCACCCTCTCAGATGGCAAGGACACTCTGACGATCACAGTCCTGGACGAGACGAAAATGGTCGACGGCGTAAGAACTCGCATCGTCGAAGAACGCGAGACCAAAGGCGGCAGACTTGATGAGGTCTCCCGCAACTATTTCGCCGTCGATAAGGCCACCGGTGACATATATTATTTCGGCGAGGACGTTGACATATACGACGCCGAAGGCAAAGTTACCGGCCACGAGGGATGCTGGCTTTCCGGTCTTAAAGATGCGAAGTTCGGCCTGATGATGCCCGGAAAACCCACGGTCGGCAGCCGGTATTACCAGGAAGTGGCGCCGAAGGTGGCCCTGGATCGCGCGGAAGTCGTCAGCGTCGGCGAAACGTTCAAGATACCCGCCGGGACGTTCACGAACTGCCTGAAGACCAGGGAGTCGAGCGGCCTGGAGAGCGGCGCCGAGGACAAGCTGTACGCCCCCGGTGTCGGCCTGTTGAAGGACGGCGATTTCGAACTGACCAAGATCCACACGCCGGCCCTCGACACCGAGTTGCCAGATGCGGTGGCGAGAACCTTCAGAACGGCGTTCCCCAAGGCCCAGATTCTCAAGCTGGACGTTGAGGAAGAAGACGGTGTCATCGTCTACGACATCGAGTTTATGGACGTGGCAACCGAGAAGGAAACGGACATTACCGCCGATGGGACGATGCTTGAATTCACGGTCGTGATCGGCGTCGAGAACTTGCCAACCGCTGCGATGAAGACTGTCCGGCGGGCCGCCGAAGGTGCGGCGATCGGGCGGATCGAGTATATCGAGATCAGCTATGAGACCAAAAACGGCAGGGTTGTCAAACTGCCCGAAACTGTAATCAATTATGCCGTTGAGATGATCAGGGGCGATAAGACCACGGAGATTGTCGTCAATCCCGATGGTACCATGGTCGAGCCGGCCGGGTGGGACGACGCACAGGAACAATAGGATGTTGGCTATCGACTCGCCCGGTCGAACTAACAACTGAGAATCCGGCTCTGCGCTGATACTGCAATCATGTCACGGGATGTTCAGCGGATCGATATCTTTAATTTTGTCGGCATAAATCTGGTGCGGATATTTGCTCAGCAGCTCTTTGCCGTATCGGGCAATCAAAGCTTTATTCTGTTCGCTCATTATTCTGCTTCTGATTTGCCCATCCATATTAGTTGAATATGGTCTCTCTTTGCCTGGGGCCTTTTCCAGTATCTTGACGATGCGCCAACTAATCCCCTGTTGGTAAAAACCCTTCACGGGCCCGATGATTTGATTCGGGTCGCCGGCCCATAAATCCTTCCAGAACAATCCTTCGCTGCCGGGATGTGTAGTGAAAGGTTTACCCTTTTTTTCGAGAGAGAATTGTTGCCTGACCGCTTCGAAATCCTTGCCGCTGTCACATGCGGCTCTTGCCTGTTTGGCGGCCTTAAGGTCCTGACACCATATCAGGTCGATCTTCAGGCTTTTGCCTGTTCCGAACGATTCTTTGTTT
>CAZTDF010000074.1:0-18889 GCA_964612465.1 uncultured Pirellulales bacterium | reverse complement strand
GTTAAGTCAATAATATCAATGGTTTATGGAGATTTTGATGGGCCGAGACGGCGAAAAAACAAAGCCAATTCAAAGCCAATTTCCCGCTCCCGAGCCGACCAAAGGAGCGGGAAAAAGAGAAGAATCGCTCGCGGCGGCGACCGGTTAGCCGGATAAAGCCTGTTTTTACGAATCGACGGGCGAGTCGAAACGACCCTCATTTTTAGGCTATTTATGGAGGTGTTAAGGAATGTCTAAAATAGCAAAAAAAAAGAAAAAACATTTGAAAAAGCTACCAGAATGTTTGAGTTCTCACGATCAACCTGATATTCTATCGAATATAAAATTTGGCAGCGGGACTGAGCAGATAAAATACTCTAAATGATAAAGAAAGGAAATGCTATGAGAATGAAACTAAATGCAATGTTGTTATTAATCTTGTCAATTTTACTTTCTTGTGGAGCGGGGTGTACAGATACCGGAAAATATGCCCTTTCGGCAAAAGGCAGCACGCTGGGAATCGGCGGGGAATTTACCACGGCAATAGCTTCGAATGTTAACGCTCGGGTCGGCATAAATATGCTCGATTATGATTATGACGGAGAATTAGAAGATATTGATTACGATCTCGGATTCGATTTTTTCTCCGTAACAGGACTCGTAGACTGGTATGTCTTTGATGGTTCTTTTCGTCTAAGCGGCGGTGTTCTGTCAATGGACCATGAAGTTAATCTTGACGCGAGACCGATTGAGGATCAAGAGATTGGAGAAACAACCTACACACCCGCTGAAATAGGTACTTTGTCCGGCTGTATAGAAATAGATCAGATAGCACCTTACGTAGGAATCGGCTGGGGCAATCCGCTAACTCATAACCGTAGGTGGGGATTTACCTGTGACTTTGGCGTTGCTTTCATAAGCACTCCTGATGTTAGTCTCTCGGCAACCGGGCCGGCAGCCAGCCTGGCGGGGGATCTGGCAAAGGAAACTGCCGAAATAGAAGACGAACTGGATCCATTTAAGTACTATCCCGTTATTGCCGTCAGCTTTTTCTATAGATTCTAAAAATAGAAGGACTGGTTAAGACTGTATTTCGGTCGCCATAGGCAATTTTGTGGAAAGCGTGCTGAAGTTAGGACGTTGTTGAAACGTCTGAATCGGGAGCAGGTTCTTCTGGAGACTGGCCGCTTTGTTCGGCATTATCCTGCGGCTGCTTGTCTTGGGGGGATTGTCGCCGCGGCTGTTTTGTCTCGGAAGCGGGTTCCCGTTCAATGCCTTGTGGAGGACTTAACAATACCCTCTCGCCGACTTGCAAACCGCTGACGATCTCGACAAAGGTGTTGTTAAACGCCCCAGTTACGACTTCACGTTCCTGCGGGCCCGAGTCAGTTGCGACATAACAGAATTTTTTGCCGGTACGATTTTCAACAACCTGAACCGGCACGATTTTGACGCCGTGCAACTGTTCAACGAGAATCTCGACTTTTGCCGACATTCCCGGTTTGAGGACCTCGTGTGAGCCTTCGATCGTGACATATGTCGTATAGAGCTTCACGCCGGGATCAAGCCAGCCTTGCTGAGGATCCGGCAATGGGGCGACCTTAACCACTTTACCGTGAAAGGCCATGTCAGGATGAGCTTCCACCGTAATCGTCACATCCAGCCCCGGCAGAACTTTATTTACCGACGACTCGTGGACCCTCAATTCAACGCCCATAACATTGGAGTTGGGAATGGTAAAAATCTTCTGGCCCCGGCGGACCATGTCACCGACCTCGATCGGGTCCTCTCGCCTCTGGTGCCAGTCCGCACTGGTGCCGTAGACGACAATGCCCGGGCTGGGTGCACGAATAATGCACGCAGCAATCTGCCGCTCAAGCTTGGCAACGTGACTTTTCTGGAGATTAAACGAGGCTTCGGTACTTTCAAGCCTCGCCTGGGCCTGGGCCAGCTCAGATCGCGTGCTGGCCACGGTCCGGTCCAATTCACGCTTGGCTTCGTGATAGTCGCTCATATACTGCTTTGTTTGTTTTGGAAAATTATAGAGCTTATACAATCTGAGCGCTTCAGCGGCACTGTCTGTTTGAATCCGAAACCGGTTCACGTCCAGTTGGGCGCTCTTCAAATCAAGGTCCGATGCATAATTCGCATCATGAAGCTTTTGTGTACCCGTCAGAACGTCTGTCGCTTTTTCGAGCTGTCCCTCGGCAAGAAGAATGTCATTTTGATATTGCTTCAACATCTGTGAAGCCTCGCCGCCCAAGTCATTCGGGTCGTCAAGAAGCCCCAGCAATGTTGCCATTTCGATCACTACGTTCGGGTCCCGGCTTTCCTCGTCGACGAGTTTCTGCGATGCTTTTTCGCCCAGGTAGTTTTGCAGGTCCATAAGGCCGAACTCAACCGCCAATTGTGCCGCGGCAATGTCGGATTCATTCTGCTTCTTCTGGATCAGGTGAGACTCCTGGGCCCCCAAATAATTCGCTTTGTCAGTCGAAAATTCGATCAATTCGCGATTATATCTGTCCTGGAGCTCAGCCGCGTTCAACTGACAGAGAATCATGCCCTTTTTAACGTCTTCCTGAGTAATCACAGTACCCTCGGGAACAATACTGGCAATTTCGACGCCCCGGCCCTCAACCTCACACATAATATCCGTGGACTCCTGAGCTTTGATATTGCCGCTCTCTGTCACCGTGATGACCAGGTCATCCTCGCGCACTGTGAATGTGCTACTCGCGCCTTCGGCATCGGTTGACAACGGCGTTCTCATCCATCCCGAAAGCACAATCGCGGTACCGCCAATTATCAGCAGGAAAATTATGATCCACAGCCGCTTAGCCTTGCGTTTCCCAGTACCACCCTGTCGCCCATTTTTGCTGCCTGTTTGTTTGTTATTGTGATTTACCACTATCCTCGCTCACATTTTTCAAATATTCATTATTAACTTTACATTTATAGCGCTGCTTTTAATAGATTACAAGATATAGCATGGTTTTTCAACTAATTTCTGCTTCTCGTGCAGATTTTGGAGAATCTCTTTCAGTACAAATATCTCATACGAGCCTTTTCCCTGCCGATATACCCATAGCATTCCCTTAAGAACTCCACGTTCAGCAAATGGGCTGCCCCTGGCATATTGAGACATACGAGGATTTATACCTGCTGAATCGCACAAGGTTCGCTTGGCGAACGGTTTATTTCTTAAAAGTAAGCATAAAAGTCGCTTTGAGGTTGTTTTTAATGGAAAAATCGTTTGCAAAGAGGCTAAAAATTCGTTTCGGGACATACCAGCAGGAGCAGATTTGTGGCTATGGAACTCCGTATGATTTTTTTCTTCTTCCCGGACCAAATAGCAACCTGCCCATTAACCGGAAGAGCCGAGTATATTAGCTTTTTCCCAAGACAGCCCTGCCGGAACATAAGAAATGGCAGTATCGCATCTAACGGCACATTCGACCGGCATGGAAAAATCGTTTTAAACCTTTCTTAAACAGTTTTTTCAGCTAAAATAAGAAGCAAGTATAATAAACTAACTGGAAACAAATTCACATAATGCAGGAAAAATCGTTCGAGCAGCAAAAATAAATCAAAGCACATATGCCATCGCATTTTCGTAAGCATTTATATACGAATGAATTAAACACTCCAAGCATCCGTCCTATAATAAAATTTTTTAAAACCCCCAAAAAAATGTTCACAAATGTTGACAAAGTGGTAGGAAGTGGTATAATCTCCCATCTTGAATAGGTCAAGTGGGACGATTGCCATGCTATTATTAACAGGCGAATATCAGCACGTTGTCGATAACAAAAGCAGAGTCCTAATTTCTAACAAGTTAAGAAACCAGATTGATGTCGATGAGCACGGCAGCAATTTCTATCTCGTCCTCGGCGCCAACGGCATACTTTGTTTGTACCCTGAGAAGTATTTCGAGCAAATAGCTCTTGCGGTTACGCCCGGGACCACGGCACCTGATGAGGCTATTGTATTCGAGCGAATAAGCTTTGCCATGTCAAGCAAGGTGGAATTAGATGGCCAGGGCAGATTGCTTCTGAATGAAATATTACGAAAGAGAGCCGGATTGAAAGACCAGATTACGCTTATCGGCGTTAGAGACCATATCGAGCTGTGGAACACCGAAAGCTGGGAACAGTACGTTTCAGACCATATGGCTCAATATCAGAAACAGGTGTCGCAGGCAAGACAGGTTGTTCTGCTAAAACAGAACGAAGAACTTTGACTTTTAGAGTGGAGACAAGACAGAATGATTGGAACGGATTCGAACCATTGCAGGATTATAGCTGAAAGTCTCGCCGGCAAAAGAAAGGTTGACGAACACACTTTCGCCTCGCTGGCAATTCTCGATGAAAGGCTGGAGCAGTTGAGAAGTCTCGGCGAGACTTTTTCAGGCGTTGCATTTTCGCCCGATGCAGCAAAACTATTAAGTCAGAAGAATGCGGTAGCTGTCGGCTGACTTTCAGTTTCTTATGAGGGTTGAGTATCGAGTGAGCCCCCGATCCACGGGGACACAACAGTAAATACGGCATATATTATATGACATACGAAACAAGTGGATGGTTCGACAATAGAGCATACTCCGGTTCTTGCCGGTACGTTAGCTGAGCAGATAAAGTTGCCATCGGATGGCGTGATGGTCGATGCGACCATAGGACAAGGAGGTCACAGCCTTCTGCTCGGTAAAACCTTGGGCCCTGAGGCAGTTATCGTCGGTCTGGATGTTGATATAAATGCTGTCCGAAGGGCTCAGATTAATTTAAAGGAGCTTGCCTGTAAGGTTATTCTGCTGAATTCGAATTTTTCTCGAATCGGGGAGGAGCTTGCCGGACAGGGCATCGAAAAGGTTGACTTCATACTGGCAGATTTGGGTATTAGCTCGGTACAGTTGGCCGATGTCGAATTTGGCCTGAGTTTCCAGACAAATATGCCTCTTGATATGAGAATTGACAAAAGATTAAAACGCACCGCAGCCGATATAGTTAATAAATCGGATGAAAAATCTCTGGCTGATTTGATTTATGAATTCGGTCAGGACAGGGCCTCGCGACGGATCGCGCGTTTTATTGTCCGGCAACGTGAAATTGAGCCGATAAAAACAACAGGCCAACTGGCGCAGATAGTCTGCAAAGCATTTGCTAAAACAAAGCGAGGCCGAAGAAGCAGAATACATCCGGCAACCAGAACCTTTCAGGCGTTGAGAATTGCAGTCAACGACGAGTTGGAGAATTTGAAGAAGCTGCTCGCTTCAGCACCGGATCTGCTGAAAATAAATGGTTATATAGCAGTTATCAGTTTTCACAGCCTGGAAGACAGATTGGTCAAAAGCGATTTCAGGCAAAATGGAAAGTCAGGTATTTACAGTATCGTCACGAAAAAGCCGATTGTGCCAACACGAGAAGAAATCAAAGAAAATCGGCGTGCAAGAAGTGCAAAATTGAGGATCGCACAAAAACAATAACCTCATTATGCGATCCCCGGAAATAAATGGAGTTTTGTTATGACTTCGGACGCGAAAATTGGATTGCTGTTAGGCTTGGTATTCATATTTATAATTGCATTTGTCATCAACGGACTGCCCCGCTTTCGCAGTATCACAAACGGCAGTGAGATGACCACGAACATGGTCAGCTCACAGAATGATACCCAGCCAATCGGGAGCAGGGAACGTCAAGCTCCGGGAGTTTTTGACTGGACCGAGCAAGCTAACGAACAGACATACCAAGAACCTCAGCCTCCCCTTGAGCAAAAGGAGGATATTCGCTTTAAAATACAGTTGCCGAATGACATTTCGGTCGCAAAAGACACTTCAATTATGGAAATTGCCGACGAAGTCGAGTCCACTGTACCGGAACCAGTCGAGCCGGATCCGCTGGTACAGATTCCTGAAGAAAAAGTAGAAATAATTTCAACCAGGAAACCCGAACCCGCCAAATCTGTTTGGCCCAGGTTTTACGTCGTAAGCGAGGATGACAGCCTTGGTCTGGTCAGCGTAGCCAGGAAGTTTTATGGCCCCGAACAAGGCAACAAAAAAATTAATATCGACAGGATATTTGAAGCAAATAAAAAGCTGCTTAAATCACCCGATGAGATTTTCGTTGGACAAAAACTGACAATACCGCCGCTGCTGACTTCGCAGGCCGATAAAAAAGAAACTGAGAGCACCATTGCAGATACAATATTTGAGAAGGTAAAATCAATCGGCATCAAGCACCTTTCGACTCCTCCTGACAAAGCAAATCAGAGTGTACCATACGTTGTGCGGGAGGATGATAATTTATGGCGTATTGCCGCCAAGCAGCTTGGAGATGGCAGCCGGTACCGAGAGATTAGCAAACTCAATGCCAGTGTCCTTAAGGACGAGAATGATCTAACTGTCGGGATGCTTCTGAGAATGCCGGTTCGATAAGGAACGGCAAATCCTTTAGCAGGCCTCGGGCCGAATATTAGATATTAAGGATTGAAACCTGAACGAATAACGATATACGTTTACAATGTCCCAGTTTCGTTTTGTTTTTGTTGTATTTTGCTTTACGGCTGTTCTGATATTTGCCGTTAATCTTCGTAGTGCCAATAATCGTATTTTCTATGAGCGTTGTGCATGCGATGTCGATATTAGCAGATTGAAACAGGAGCTCGGCACTAAGCAGTTATTACTGGAAAGCTTGATCAATCCTGCCGCGATTTCACAACGTGTTGACGAATCAAATACTGACAATTAAAAGTTGAGAAGCGTTCGAATAACCATTTTTTTCTCTTTGTTTCTAATGGTGTCATTTCTGGCACTGGGCGGGCGGTGTTTCTATCTACAGTTTTACAGGAATCTACATTATAGCGAAGCCTGCCTGGGACAGCGGCGGTCATACAGGAACCTGCGGCCTCAGCGTGGCGTAATACTGGATTGTCGGGGCAGAGTGCTTGCCGCAAGCAATAAAGTCCAAACCATATTTGCAGAGCCGCGAGCGATACAAGACCCGAAAGAGACTTCCTCGAAACTTGCTCCGATTGTGGATATAGGCGCACATATTATTTGCCAACAGATACTGGAAAGCCGAAATCCGGGCTTCGCAAGAATCAAGACAACCACAGACGCTGATCAATGTAGCGCCTCAACTAAAATTTACGGCATCGGGGTTCAGTCCGACTGGCAGAGACATTATCCAATGGGAAACCTTGCGGCAAACGTTGTCGGCTTTACGAGTCTCGATAATCGTGGATTAGAAGGAATTGAGTTGAAATACGACAAAGAACTCAGTGGTTCAGCCGCACGGAATATTTTCTTTGCTGATGTCTATCGCCGGCCCATTCGGGCAAAACAGCAGGATGGCGTTTTAACCAATGGCAAAGGGATTATTTTAACCATTGATGCTACTATACAACAGTTCACGCGAGACGAGCTCATTAAGCAATACGAAAACTACGAAGCCGAATCGGCGGTAGCAATTGTGGCCGAACCGAAGACCGGGGCAATTTTAGCGATGGTCTCGCTGCCCGATTTTGATCCTGCCGATATCCGAACAACCGACCCGAATAATTTCCGCAGCCGGGCAATCACAGATTGGTATGAGCCGGGTAGTATTCTCAAACCGGTTACCGCCGCGATCGCCCTGGAGGCCGGGGTGGTGAACAAGACAGAGAAGATATTCTGTGAAAACGGAAATTATCACGGCAAAGGATTCGGGCGAATCGGAGAATATCGCCGGGGATTCGGAAATTTAACCGTACGGGAGATTCTGATCAACTCCAGCAATATCGGAATGGCCAAAATCGGACAAAGACTCGGCAAAGACAGGCTTCACGACGGGCTTAAGCTTTTTGGCTTTGGCAGAAAAACGGGTATCGAGCTTCCCGGAGAGGTCGATGGGCTGTTAAGGCCTGCGAATACGTGGGATGGTTACAGTGTCACCCGGATACCCTTCGGGCAGGAAATTTGTGTAACCAGTATGCAATTAGTCCGAGCTTTCTGCATACTTGCCAACGGCGGCCGGCTCGTTCGTCCATTCATGGTCAGAGCGGTTGTCGATAATGAAGGAAATATCACCGAGTTGAAAAGACCGCCCCCGCCGGTTGGTTATATTGTCAAACCCGAGGTTGCTAATTGGATTGTTAAAGAGGCTATGGCCAGCGTGGTCAATGAGGGAACGGGCAAGAGAGCGAAACTCGATAAGTGGCAGGTTTTCGGCAAAACCGGAACCGCAAATATCGCATTGAGCAACTCAAGAGGCTATTCGGACTCCGATTACGTTGCTTCCTTTGTCGCCGGTGCACCGGCAGAGGACCCTGCTATTGTAGTGCTGGTCTCGATACGCAAGCCGAATCGGTCGCTCGGCAAAGGCTATACCGGCGGAGCTGTTTCATCACCGGTAGCGGCCAAAATAATTGAAAGAACGCTCACTTACCTTGGCGTTGAGTAGAGCCATGATTCATGCCTTTGGTCCCGGCTCCGGAGTCTGTAAAAAGTGGCCAGAATAATTTACGCCGTCGCGGGGGAAGGATTCGGGCACAGCAGCCGATCCCACCTGATCGGGCAGAGATTCATCGATGCCGGCCATGATGTGATGTTCGTGGGCTCGCAGAAGTCACTTCTGTATCTAAAGCAATACTTCGGCCCGCGCGTCAAAGAGGTTTTCGGCCTGTCTTTCGCCTTTGAGGGCCAGCGCATTGACAAATCGGAAACACTCAAAAGGAATCTTCTCAAACTTCCCGAGGCCAACAGGTTAAACGATGAGCTTTTTAAGCAGCATTTTGAGCCCTTCGGGCCGGAGCTGGTGATATCGGATTTCGAACCTTTCAGCGCCTGGTGGGCCTGGCGAAAAAACGTACCGTTTATCAGTATCGACCACGAGCACATGCTGACGCTCTGCAAGCTCGACCACCCGGCGAAGAACTGGTTTTCGCGATTGACCGCCAGCGTGGTGACCGAGTGCCATTACATCGGAGCGGTTGCCTATATCATCCTGAATTTCTTCGAATCGCCGTTGCGGATCGATTCGGCGGTTTTAGCCTCGCCCATAGTAAGGCCCGTCGTCGCCGAACTGAAAGCATCGCCCGGAAAGCACATATTGCTGTATTCCACGACGGGAACCGAACAGGACCGGCTGCTCGATGTCCTGCACAAATTCGGTCACCAGAACTTCATCATTTACGGCTTTGACGAGGATGCCGAACATGAAAACTGCATATTCAAGAAGCGTTCCACCGAAGGATTCCTCGCGGACCTCGCCGCAGCGCGGGGCGTTATCGCCTCAGCGGGTTTTTCGCTGATAAGCGAGTGCATGTATCTAAGGAAAAAGATGCTCCTGCTACCCCTGGCCGGCCAGTACGAGCAGATTATCAACGCTCATTACATCCAAAAGCTCGGCCTGGGAATCTCAGCCGAAAAGCTCGACGAGCCAATCATAGCCCGATTCCTCGAAGAACTCGACAAGCCCATACCCAGCAACGAAAAAATCCTGTGGCCCGACAACAACAAATTCTTCGACATCCTCCAACATGAGCTAAACAAGCTCACCCCCCCTATCAATATCGAGTGCCCATAGTGACCTTATTGCAATCCGGCATCAATTCCGCCAGCCCAAAACATCAAGATTAATCCGCAGCATTATATCATCCCCCGTGTCAGCCTTGCCGTCAGGGCCGGGACTTAATATTCTCCCTTTCTCAACATCAACAATGTACTCATCGCTATAAGCACTGGCTTTCAAGCTAACATCTTTACCGAGCCTCTTATTCAGCACAATTTGCAGAAGGTCATCCTGTACCTTTACAGGAGTCTTTCGTTTTAACAGGTTTTCATACGAAACAAACATCGTTCGCATAAAAAGTGCGCCGACAGGATTGTAGCAGATATAAAGCAAAGGCAGCGGCTTGGAGGCTTGGAATGAAACCGGACCCATGCGTTGATAGATAGACGGCCAGACCGGGAATTTCACAATATCGGGATCCTCAACACCTTCCATAGTGTTAATCCAGCCATCGCAGACGTTCCTGTATAACCTTTGCGTGGAATTTCTTTTGAGCAGTGGAATCTTCACAAACCTCCTTTGACCTATATTCCTGTTAATGAGATATTCAAACAGTACGCTATTTCGCAGTGACAGTTGCTCCTTCGTCAAGGGTATGAAGTGCCCTGCTAACATTTCAATAGACTCCTGCGAAGCACGTGCATTGTTTGCAATCGAGTTCGCAGTTACCATGTCGGCAGTCATACAGACATTACAGATCCATTTACCGATCAATGGCCGGGCGTTCAGTCTGAGTTTCCTGAATACCGAATCCAGTTCGATCAACTGTATCGTGACGGCGTGAATATCATCTTGTTTGGTCTGCAAGTTCACGTAGACCTCATAAAGATGGGCCAACTCTATCAGATTCTGTCGTAGTATAAGCTTGAAATCGATGCTCGGACTCGTCAGGTCGGCTATCTCAGGAAATTCATTGAGCCGGCCTATTATATCTCTGGCTGTTTTGTTATCCGACCATATCTGCTTTATTTCTTCGGCATAGTAGTTGAGTGTTTTGGAGATTTCCGATGTAGTTCCCGTTTTTATGATCCCCCTTATTTCAGCAATCATGCTACTGTCACTTTTTGTTATCTCAATAGCAGAGACACCAGAAGAATTAGTCTCCTCTCCTAACAATGTCTTGAGCATTTCAAAGCTTTCGGCATATTCCGGCGGGGCGGAGCGTAAATCTGCAATTGTGTAATCATTTGGTATCGGCGGTGCATCAATGCTCCAAAGCAGGTAAAAGACAATCATTAAAAGGATTGAAATATTCATGCCCGCCAGCGCGATATACTTGCCTTTGAGTTTGCCATCGCTGCGCCGGATTCTGAGGATACTCAAAATCCCGATTACTATCGCCGGTATCCCGGCCAGCACAAAGAAAAACAAACTCAATATCCCCAGCACCAGCGAAAGAACAGCCAGTTTGCTTATCTTACTTCTCCCCTGAGTTGACATGCAATACCTCTGGATTAATCCACAGAATTATATCGTCCTTAGTACCGGGCTTGCCATCGGGCCCGGGACTGAAAATCTTCTTATTCTCAACGTCAATAACATATTCGTCAACATAAGCACGGGCCTTCAGACTGACTTCTTTGCCCAGCCTCTTGTCCAATACGATCTGGAGCAAATCGGAATGTACTTGCCGCTTAGTTCTTATTTCAAGTACTTTTTCCGCTGCAGGCGTTAGGATGTAGGCAACGTAGGAACCAGCAGGATTGTATGTCTTGTAGTACCACGGCAGCTTACTTTCGAAACCCATTTGTACCGGCATATTTGGATAGAGAATGGGCCAAACTCTGAATCTTTCGCCTGCTGCTCGATGTTCTGAAGCGTCGATCCATTTATCACAGAAATTTCTGTATAACCTTAGCGTGGAATTCAATTTAAGTGGAGAAAAATATGAATATCTGAAACGAGGTTCACAAGTTAATTTTCTTAACTCATTTCTGAATGTGAGATATTCGAAAATTATCGGATTTCGAAGTGAAACATGGTCATCTGAAAAAGGGATCATACGCTGCTTTAATACTAAAATTTTTTCATTGGGAATTTCCGGATTATTGATGATAAAGTTCGCCGTCTCAATGTTGATTTGAAAACAGGCAAGGCATACCAACTTATATATCAGCGAACGAGCATTCAAACTCATCTTTTTTATAATCGAATCTAATTTTATCAGTTCGTCTATTGCAGCTCCCTTATCACCATGACAGCTTTGCAGGCAAATGTATGCCCGATGCAGAAAGATTAGACGTCTGAAATTCTTCGCCCATTGAAGTCTATAATCTCCTAAATCCGGTTCCGACAGGTCTGCAATCTCGGGAAACACAGCCAACTTAGATAAAACGTATCTTCCTTTTCCGGAATTTTGCCACATTGAAAGAATCTCATCGTCATGAGCTTGAAGCTGCCGCGAAATCGTCTGCAAATCCTTTTCTTTGAAGATCTTTTTGATTTCTTCCAGATTCTCTACATCCTCTGAGGACAATCCAATTGCCGGTGCATCCGTCAGGTCGTCGCTCTTGTCGGCAAGGCTGTTAAGCAGATTATATGTCCCATACCAAAATGGTGCGGCAGACCTCAAATCAAGGATAGTGTAATCGTTGGGAATAGGTGCGGCATCAATTCGCCAAAAAGTCAGAAGAATCATCTCTAATATAATGAAAACGCCGAGCACAATGCGTTTGGCAGTCAGTTTCTTATTTCCTCTTATTGTCTGAAAAATGGAAATAATCAGAAGCAACAAACCCGAAAATGCTGCGATGAAAGCCAAAGTAGGCCTGACAAAAACAGTCAAAAACAGCGACAGTCCCGCAAGTAATATTGCAGAAACAGTACTTTTACTTGTCTTGGCTCTTGGTTTTCGTTTCCCATTTTCGGAATACATCAGAACGTGGCCGCATGAGCCACATACTTGAGCAGCCCCCGAATTTTGTGTTCCGCATTTTGGACAGTCCATGTTGGCTATCCCATCGCTTTGATCTCTTTAGTTTATCAATTCCGCAATTCTTCTTACGCCGTGTTAGTCAATACCATCACCTATGACGTCACGGCACAGGAGGTATTTCTGATGCTAAACTATGACCCATCGTGCACCAGCAACGAATCCAATCTGTCCTGAGGCTCACTTCCAATTGTCGGGGTGGCACCTATCCTTATGTCTCCTCCATCCCAAAACGTGTAGATATTGTCATCGTTAATGCCGCAGAACGAGCGTTTTTCCTGGGCGACATGGATGTCCAGGAACAACACGTTTTGTGCATCTTCCTGGTGGGCAATAGCATTACCGGCCCTTACTGCCATTCTGCCGCCGTCAGGATTGAAGAGGCTTATGTCTTTGGCGCTTGCACCGGGAGAATCCATCCACGGATTCCTGTCGGCAGCAACAGCTAAGCCGGGTTCGCTCGATGTCGTTAGAGCGTACTGACCAAATGGCATATGATAAGAGTAGCTGCAATGCTTTGACGGCTCTATGCCGAAATCCCACAGGTCAATCATTTCCATGTTGCCTGCACCCTCATCGAAGGGTCTAAATTCTGTAGCCCCGACATCGCCTTTGCAGATAAACGACTTAGGCGTCACCTCGACATACTTGACCAGAAGATAAAAGCAGGATGAGATATTCGCCTGACCGCCGGTGCCATCGGCTTTCATGCCGTAGGCAGCATATCTATTACTCGCCTGCCAGTTGGGTATATTCTTACTCCATGTGCTGTTTTTACCACCGGCACGAGGCAACTCATCCTCGTAATCGTTGGCATAGATCAGCATTGTCTTGCCAATACCGGATAGATTCGTCGCGCAAACCATTCGGAACGCTAATTGTCTTGTCCTGGCCAAAGCCGGCATCATAATTCCCATCAGCAGTGCTATTAAAGGCAACGTAACGGCTGGAACGACGATTCCCGCGATAGCAAAACCCCTGCCGGTTAAGCTGCCGCCGCTTTTTTCAATTCTCACCAGGCTAACAATCCCGAGGATTATTGCCGGTATTGCTGTAAGGGCACAGGTAAAAATACTCAGGATACCAAGAACTAATGCAGCGATAGCCATGCCGCTGCTTTTAACGCCGATACCCGGATCTTGTGCTGAAGATGATATTAATACTGCGCCACAGGCGTGACACACCTGGACATTATCCGGATTTTGTGTTCCACATTTTGTACAGTACATTCGATTTCTCCTTTCGATTTTGAATATTGACAACAAGAAGGCTTCTTTTCGCCTCTGCTTGTTTTTCCTCTTGTTCGTCCATTTCGTGTCAATTATGATTGATGGATGGTTGATTTTCAATTATTTCTTTGGATTTAAATCATACTATTAGAAGTGTCACTATCGGGATTAGAATATGGAACCAAAGTGGTTGAAGTGGGCGAAGCAGTTACAGGCGCTGTCTCAGAACGGATTGACTTATGCGCAGGATCTGTTTGACCGGGAGCGATACGAGCAGATACGTCAGATAGCGGCCGAGATGCTGGCCGAGCAAGCCAACGTGAAAATCGAGGATGTGCTGGATTTGTTCGTACGTGAGAAGGATTATGCGACGCCGAAGGTGGATGTACGTGGCGCTGCATTTAAGGGCAGCAAGATCCTGCTTGTAAAAGAACGGTCGGATGGAAAGTGGGCGCTGCCGGGGGGATGGGCCGATGTCGGAGAGAGCCCCTCTCAGAGCGTGGAACGGGAGGTGCGGGAGGAGTCTGGATTTCGTGTCAAAGCAAAGCGTCTGGCAGCCATATATGACCGGGGCAAACACCCTCACAAGCCCCTGATGCATTATCATATTTATAAGCTGTTCTTCATTTGTGAAATCACAGGAGGTCAGGCGACGACAAGCTCTGAGACAGAGCAGGTGGCGTTCTTTGAGGAAAGCAACCTGCCGGAGCTGTCGATTACGAAGATTCTCCCGGAACAGATAGCGAAGATGTTTGAGTACTACCGGCGGGACGAATTGCCTGCTTATTTCGACTGACGAGGCATCGGCTGTAAGCAGCACCGTAAGGCGTCCTGCGGAGTCCTATTCCGCTGTCAGGATGGATTTGCCGATGTACCCTGCTTCGATGCAGAGTTGGATTATGTTACGGGCCAGGGGTGCGGCGTCCCATGAGCCGTGCTGGCCTCCTTCGACGACGACAGCGATTGCGATTTTGCGTGCCGCGCTGTCCTGGGCGAAGCCTCCGAACCAGGCATGCTCTGGCCTTTCCGTCGAGCCGGTTTTCCCGTAAGCTATCACATCCTCGGCAGCAAGGGTGCCTAAGAATGGTCCGAATTGAGTGTGAGCCGTACCTCCGGCCTCGTTGACAACTGCATTCATACCGTCATATATGACGGCCAAAGTTCCGAGCGAGACACCGAGGTCCGTGCCCTCGTAATTTCCAGACTCCTTTATCAACCTCGGCCGCTTGTAGATGCCGCCCCGAGCAATAGCAGCCATTAAATTTGCGACCTGTAGAGGCGTGACACGCAGGTCGCCCTGGCCGATACCGAAATATCTTCTCTCCCGATTCCTCAGCGGGGGCACATCTTCAAAGCTTAGGATCTTGCCCCTGACAAAACCGCTTGATATTACACCGAACGACTGGCGAAAATTTCTGTCGAGTTCGGTTCCGGCCGCTGAGGTAAGTGAAGGTGACAGGGAAAGTACGTGCTGTCCAAAGCCGAATGCATAGAGCCACCGCTGCAAATCCACAGGCTCGATTTTGTCGGCGAGGTGTGAAAAATAGATATTACAACTGCCCTTGATGGCATTGCGAGCGTTGTTGGTCCACCGGCTGCTGTGTCCGCCCCTGTATCGTCGATAGATCAAGCAATTGGGCCATCCAAACGGGGCCGCTTGTGCGAGACATTCGATCTCGTCTTCGGGGGTTATCGCGCCGGTTTCGAGGCCGGCGATGAGAATTAACGGTTTAACAACCGAACCGGGCGGATACTGCTTATTAATCGCCCGATTGATAAGCGGCTTATTGGTATCGGCAACCAAATCATCATAGTCGTACCGGGCACGGTTCAGATCATAAAGCGGCAGTGAAACCAGTGCGAGTATGTCACCGGTCCCGACCTCAATGACAACAGCCGACATCCCGGGTCCGCAATTCGGGTCGTGCGGGTAGCCGGTCAGGTAGTTTTCAATTCTCTGCTGCAGCTCGATATCCAGCGTTAGCGTAACGTCCTTGCCGAATTGAGTCTCTGTACGGCTTGTAAGTTGTCCGTCAATATCGTGACTAAGTTCGCCCCGTCTGCCTCGAAGGACGGTCTCGCAAACATACTCAACTCCATCTTCCCGTCCGCATACTTCTCCTTCCAGATAGCTCAGCAATTCGTCGTCGGCGAAAAGCTCCTTATCCTGTTGTTGTGTCGCCGGACCTACCCAGCCGATTGTCTGGGCGGCAACGGAACCGTATGGATAGAATCGGTGGCCCTTCGGCAAGATGTGCAGTCCCTCAGTGTCCATGAATTCCAACTGGGCGGCGAAAACATCATCGTCGGTTTTCAGCTCCAGTAACGGCCAGTCCTTATGCATTTCCAGGATGTCAATTTTGCTCGCAAGCTCGACCCTTATGTTCGGATTGGGCTGCTTTGCCTTAAAATCAGCGATTGCTTCAGGAAACGGGATGCTGACTATACTGTCATATTTTTCAAAGACTTCGGATTTCGGGAAGTTTTTTCGCCATGCCTGGAACATTCGCTGGCCCCAGACATAATCGTTGATTTTTTGAATCTCGTCCCATATCACCGATGGCTCCACCGCCTTGAATTGCGCGCACTTCTCAATTATGAGCTGTAAATCCTCAAGCTTTTCACGGATTTCCTCGTCCACTTTGGCCACCGCGACATCAGCATCGCGACTGTCAGCAGCCCCAGCGAGCATCGCCTTGCGCAGGCGTTCATCCAGGAAAGAGCTGAGATCATAATTGATATGCACCCAGAATCGGGCTTCATCCATGGCCAATACCTCGCCTTTGCGGTCGAGGATTCTTCCCCTGATGGTCTGAAGCTGTCTGGATTGTCCCCTTTCAAGCTTTAATTGTGCTATTTCATGCTGGACGGAAGAGGCAGTCAGCAACTGCATCTGTGCCAGGCGGAGCAAGCAGACCGCCAGAAGCAGCAAACTGAAAATCACAAATATTTTGACTCGCCTGTTATACATATTCGGCCATTAGTTCTCTGTCGTTATTTTTACGGTTCATGCCTATCGGCGTTTCACTATTGCAATTTGCAGCACACCGTTGTCAGCGTCGGCCGAATCGATTAATTTTTATGCGCATCCACCAGGCTGAGGGCAAAAATAAAAACGGCCCCACGATGCTCGAGTATAAAGATGTTACGAAAACAACGATGTAGATATTTGCCGCAACCGGCTCGCCCTTTGTTAAATACGCCAGCAAGTGAGTCAGCAAGTGAATCAGAATCGATGTGAGAAAAATCGCAAGAGCCTGATACGGCATCCTTTTAATCGCTATCACACGATGCAGATATGCCAGCAGCGTGCCGAACAGACCGAAACTAATCATTTGCGGGCCCATCGGCATCGGCGAGCCGACAAGATCGGCGGCAAAACCTATTGTGAATGAGCTTATGATTGCATCCGAGGTACTGTAGTAAATCGCAAAGAATACTAAAAGGATGACCAGTAAATCAGGTTTGCTGCTCCAACGCGCCAACAAACCCTTTTGCAGAACAGTCACAGCAAGAATTAGCAATGCAAACCGAAACCATCGCATTTCATGTCCTCAGTAGGTCCGAACGCGGTTACTTTTGGGGATTCATTATGATCACGGCTACGTCTTCGAGCTGTTCTATATTACACGCCGGCACGACTGTTATGTCCCAAAGCGAAGGATTCTTCTGGTTCCTGTTGCATTCGGAAACTTTTCCCACAATCATCGGGGCGTCCAGGAACCCGGGCTTTTTTAGGGCAAAAACATTCTCGCCGACCTCTACTTTATTCTTGACCATCTCGATCTTCGCCGAGTTATTGCCGCTGCCTTTCATTATATTCTTCAATCCCGCTACCTTTACGGGTATTCTCGACGTAGGATCAGTGACAAGCTCGACCTCGGCCTTGGATATTTGCGGAAAGACATCGGATATCATCCCGATAATACTTTCGTCGCCCAGGACGAACTGGCCTTTGGCAAGGCCGGTGGTTTTACGACAGTTAATCGTCAGCTCGTTGCGGGCTCCATCGACAGTGGCTGTAATGACATCGGCTAAGGCAAAACCCGTGCCTTCCCAGACATGCGTATTATATAGTTCGTACAGCTTTTTAAAGTTCTTACGTTCCTGGGCCAACGTTTCTTCGAGGTTGGCAATATAATTGAGATACTGGTTTTCGCTTCGGCTGACAGTGCCCGCAAGCGGTTGTTGTATCTGTGCCGTCAGCGCCAAGTTGCCGCCGATCCTTAAAGGCCAGCGAAAAACGTGAACGAAAGCAAGCTGGAATTTACTCGTGAAATTTTGCGGGGCAAAAAGAAAAATAAACCCGGTCAGCATAAACCAGGTAAATAACATTCGTCTGGAGACTTTCGTTTGCTTCCTTGCCATAATCCTATGCTGTCAGTTTTACGAAATCCGTATTAGGCACCGCCCACAACGAATCATTCCCACCCGTATTCGTTATGGTCCATTGTATCCTTCCATAACTCCAGGTTTTCCAGATAGACGCTGGTTCCCCGCGCGACGCTGCTCAGCGGATCATCGACGATCTGGACCTTCAGGCCGGTTGCGTTGGCCAGAACGGTGTCCATTCCCCGCAGCAGTGACCCGCCGCCGCAGATGTGTATGCCGTTGTCTATCAGGTCCGCGGCCAATTCGGGCTCGGCCTTTTCCAGTGTTGCCGTAACCGTGTCAATAATCGTGGCGATGGGATCGCGAAGGGCTTCACGGATCTCCTCACTCGTTATCACAATTTTTCTCGGCAGGCCGGAGATGGTATCTCTACCGGCTATTTCCATCGTTAATTCCTCTTCCAGCGGAGCGGCAGAGCCGACCTGTATCTTGACTTTCTCAGCTCTTGCCTCGCCTATTAGCAAGTTATAAGTCTTCTTGAGATGATTGATTACCGCTTCATCCATATCGTCACCACCGATGCGGATCGACTCGGAAGTGGCGATGTCGGCCAGACTCATGATGGCAACCTCGGTTGTCCCCCCGCCGATATCGACAATCATCGAAGCGGTTGGATCCGTGATGGGCAGTCCGGCACCGATTCCAGCGGCCATCGGTTCATCGACCAGATAGACCCTGCGAGCACCGGCCCGTTCGGCACTATCGATTACCGCCCTGCGTTCGACGGCGGTAATGCCGCTCGGCACTGCGATGACCACTCTCGGCCTGACAAGCCCGCCTCTGCCGTGAACTTTCCGGATAAAATAGCTCAACATCGC
>CAZTDF010000073.1:0-18930 GCA_964612465.1 uncultured Pirellulales bacterium | reverse complement strand
GAATCGCGATCGTACTTTCCAGACGGTTCATCTTATAACCGAATGTCGCACGTGCCGCGTCTTTGGTGTTGATGGCAGCGGTAACTGTAGCTAATGCGGTAATGGCAGCAGCTTCGGTCAAAATGTTCAGACCTGCGCTTTCGCCACCAACACTATCAGTTGAGTAGACACCGGAAGTATCCGATGCCTCAAACAGATCGTCATCCATAATGGAGGCGCTGGGTGTGGTAATTGTGCCGAATACATTCCCTGCTACACAATCGCCGTCCGTAGCATCAGAATCAGCAGCAATAGCGATAGCAAGGGTGGTTGCCGAAGTACCTCTTGCTGAAATTCTCAGCTTGTAGGTACTATTATTAGTCTCTACAAGCGAGGCTGCAGCGTAAGATAACGAATTACCAGAAGCATCGTAGCCTTGGGTTGGATTCTGGGATGCTAAGTTGATAACATCCGCTACCTCTTGAAGGGTGTAAACGCCATCCGAAGAGGCTCCGCCGTTTGTTGCAAATATAGTATCAATTACTTCCTCACCTTGGAATGTGATGTCAAGTGTATAGGCGCCTGTGGCTCCACCTATATCCAAAGCAGTGGCCGTAAGTGCATAGCCGGCATCGAGAGTCTCAATAGCCCATTCGCCGTTACCTGTCTCAATACTGAGACCTGCTTGAGTCATATCGACCTTGTCGATATCAATCGTGCTTGTCGTACCGACGTGAATCGAAATAGAGCCGGTAGCGGTGTTGAGCATGGAGATGTTGTTAAACTTTGTTGCTCCGGCGATTCTTTCGATTTCGGCGGCCATTTCCGCGAACTCGCTGTTCATAATAATACGCTGAGCGGCAGAATATGAACCTGTTGCCGCCTGCTCTGCTAACTCGTTCATTCGGATGAGGCTATCGTCGATAACCGCCATCGCACCTTCCATAGTCTGCATCATACTAATGCCATCCGAGGCATTTCGTGCACCTTGCTGCAGCACGGCGATATCTGCACGAATTAACTCTCGTACAGCCAAACCAGCGGCATCATCTTTCGCACTATTAATGCGGAGGCCTGATGCGAGCCTTTCGACGCTTGTTGCAAGGTTGTCATACGCCCTGCCCAAGTGCCTGGCGGCATTTGATGCCATAATATTGTTCTTAATTGCTAACATATTTTTAGCTCCTTAACTTAATAGTACAAATCTTTAGTGGCTTTACCAAAAAAGGCCCCCAAATATTAATTATGACATGCAACGAGCACGCCGTAAAGTCTGCTTTCAATGCTCATTATCGGCCAGAATGAAAGAGACTTGAGGAATTTTTTTGAGGGATATAGGTGCAAAATCATTAGACCGGTAATCCGGATGGAATCGGGGCTAAAATTGCAATAAGGCTGCTAAATAATAGTGAAGAAAGATAAGTGATTTTATAAAATTATCGGACGATTTATGCAATTTAAGCAATATATGCGGGGATGCCGGTTCTCGGTAATCGGCACCCGAATTCGCCTATCGAACACAGCGTAAGCGGTTTTCTCGTCTTATGAGCTATTATCCTTAACGAATGCAGTGCAGCGGGATTCTCAGGATTGTTTTGCAGAACCGGACGATATTACTTCTCCGCCTCCTGAAGACGCCCGCCTTGATGGTATCGTAAGGCATTTTCCATAGTTGCGGCAACGGTTGGCATCTTTGTATGGCATTTCTGCTCCGAGAATAATTGAAAACCGATGCGATTGCATTTCATATCAGCATATTGATGGAGCCGTCTGTGATAAATCCCTCTTGAAATTCGTAAGGGTTCTCATAGCTGTTATTGCTTGCTAACCACTCATTGCTCTCGTCGGCATCTGGATTGTATCCCGGCATCCCGTGATTCGCCGAATTTTGCTGATGAGTTCCGCCGCTTTGCAGTGACTGGTTCCCGAGAGTTCCATGCCCTGATTGTTCCTCGTTGGATAGCATAACTTCGAGCCGCTTAATCTGAATGCCGGAATCTGCAAGGTTGCGGATAATCTGGGGCAGCGTTTGCTCAATCTCGTATCTTGTTTGTGCCTTACTAACCTCCATAAGGCCGGTCAGCTCTGCGTCCTGCTGCCGGAATGTTATGGATACCTTTCCCAATTCGGGCGGATTGAGACGGACTGTAATCTGCCTTTCGGCGCCTTGCTGGGAGATGGAATTGTGAATAGATTCGAGAATCTGCTTGCCGATATCTGCCGAGACGTTGCTGGAAGAATTCTGGTCCGGCATATTGGCTGTCGTTGCGTTCTTTGCCGCGGCGGGGGTCTGCTCTGTAATTAGAATTTGGGGAGTATTGTGCGAGAGCATCTGTTCAAAGCCTTGAGAGTTGTTCTTATTGGACGTTGAAGTGCCCTGGTCTTTTGCTTGACCGGTGGATACCTGAACCGCTGCTATATTCAGCTTTTGGGCGGCGTGATTTTCCGAGAGATTATTGCCGGTATGTGTGGTTTCTTTGCCGTTAGGATTCAACAATTGCGAAAGTGTTTGAGAATCGGTTGTTTTTGCATCATTCTCTTTTGCCGACACCGGCTTTTCCGGATCGATACCGGCAGGCTGAGGCTGCATTTGCGGAGTCTTGGCCTGGACAGCTTGCAGGTTGATATTCACTGCCGAAGTTTTTCCCCCGGCAGTAGTTGTGCTTTTGCCCGTATTCGCAGGGACTTCAGGCATCAATTCTTTGATACTTCCCTTTTCGGTTATGGATTTTGTCTCAGGCTGTTTCTTGCCTTCAGGAATACTATTTGATGTGCCGGGCAAGACAGCTTTAAGTCCATTTTGCCCCTCGGATGTTGTAGGAAGAACGGTTTTTAGCCCTAATTGCCCTTTTTCAGTAGTGTGAAGAAGTTTGATTTCGGCTGATTTTACAGCATGTCCCGTGACAGATGGGGACTTGCCGGTTTGCGTGTTAGCAATAATTTGGGCAAGTTGCTGCCCGGTTTTGGACTCAATTGTTGTGGCGGGTCCTTCTTTGCCTTGTTTCACGGCTACATATTGTTCAGCCAACCCACTATTGTTTAAATTTTGCTGCTCGTTCGGCTGCTCGATTGTGCCGGAATCTGCGTTTTGCTCTTTTGACTTTGTTTTATTATCAGGGTCGGAGGGATTTTCGGACTTTGTTCTTTTGCGGATCGATTTTGTAAACTCTTGCGGCGATTTACTAATGGACTCTTCCCGGTTCTGGATTTCATCATTAACATTATAGGTCGTTGGTTTTTCAAAGCTGTTAACCTGCGGATGTTCATCATACGGAGTCAGAGAAAATTTTGCACCTTCTCTGATTTCATCAGGCTTTGATGGAACTGGGCTTTTGCTCGTTGCTCCAACAAAGTTGTTTTCAGTTATTAATAAGTTGAAATTCATACAGCATTACCTATTGAGTCAATTAATATTAGCAATTGGTGTGCCAGCATTCGAGAGATGGAGACTGAAAAGCGGTAAGTGTTTGTAGATATAGCACTTAAGGGCATTGAAAACATATTGATTCGGTCTAAGGATTTTTCTGCCGGTTGTGATAGCGGAGAAATATTCCTATGCACAGGTAAGAATTTCCGGTTTGTTTTTGAGGGGGGATTCATTTTGCGAGTTTGGTCACTGCTGGATTAGGAGCAAGAGTAAGTTCAAGGGCGTCATCAGGTCGAGTCTGCATGTAAAGAAACGCTCCTTGTTGTATAAAATCCTGACATTATCGTTGCCGTTCAACCATGCGATTGTTTGCGCTTAATGGCTTTTTTTGTACACGGCAGGGATAAACATGCTGAAAATGGCTGGTCATGGGCATTTGGCACGATTATTGCTGTTTTTATTAAGCAGGCAAGGTTTGTGTATAAATATTTAGGAACTTCTGATGTCCAAAACAGAAAATATATTGGACCTTATTGATGCAGGTATAAAGGCTGAGACTCTTCGCCAGAAAGCGATTGCCAATAATATTGCCAATCTCGAAACCCCCGGGTACCGCAGGGTTGATGTTAAATTTGAAGAGTTACTTGCCAAGTGTCTGCGTTCGTCCGGGGAATTTGACCTTAGCGAGGTTGAGGCACAAATTTACCGGCCTAAACAGACACCTGTAAAATCGAACGGTAATGACGTCAATTTGGAAGCAGAAATAGGGCAAATGATAAAAAATACGCTTCGCCACAAAACGTATATTCGGTTGCTCAGCAAAAAGTACAACCAAATTGAATTAGCAATTAATGTAAAGTAGTTTTCCATTTTTGGTTGCCGGTGTTTTCGAATCTAACCGGGATCAGAAAGGAACAAGAAAAGGAACAGAGCAGATGAAAGTTAACAGTAGCTTCGATCCTATAGATATAGCGATTTCGGGTTTACGGACGCAGGGCAAACAGATGAAAGTGATTTCATCGAATATTGCTAATGCCCGTACATCCGATGCCGGCAATGGAGAGCCTTATCGCAGACTTGAAGCTACGTTCAAATCGGACGACGATTTGGGCGGCGTCGAGCTGGATAAAATAGTCACGGATATGAGTGATTTTCTAAAGGTTTTGGATCCAGGTAATCCGATGGCGGATGAGAACGGATATGTCGCTATGCCGAACGTCAGTTTGCCCGTTGAGATGATAAATATGAATATTGCTACGAAGATGTATCAGGCAAACGTTGCGGTCTTGAAACGTTATCAACAAATACTTGAAACCACACTCGAGTTACTTCGATAAATTAGGGAATAATTGATGATTAATGTAAATGCAAATATGACCGGGCCGCTGCACTCGGTAAAACCGGGAACTGGTCCTGACTCTCCTGGAATGCCGAATATTGGAAGTGCCGATGGTAAGAAATCGGGCTTTGCCGACACTATTAAGGCTGCCGGGAACTACATATCCAATGTCGATGATCTTCAACAGTCTTCGGATATGTCTATCAAGGATTTATTGTCCGGCAAGAACGAGGATATTACTTCTGTGGTCTCTGCGGTGGCTAAAGCAGATATGAGTTTCAAGCTTCTTGTGGGCGTAAGAAATAAGCTGATTGAAGCGTACAAACAAACGATGAATATGCCGTTGTAATTGATTGCGATGAGCTGTTGGTTATTCGTGCTCTCTCCGGCAGGTAATAATCAATGTTTGAAGGGGTTTCATGGGCTTTGTCCAAAAGATAAGAGCAGTTTGGGAAAAGGTAAATCTGGTTCAGCGGGCTCTTCTTGTTGCTATCGTTCTGACATTCGTAATTGTCAGTGGGTTTCTTGTCCATTGGGCCCGCAGACCTGATATGAGAATGCTGTACCAGGAACTTGCTCCCGAAGAAGCCGCTCAGATTACAGATAAAATCGGTGAAAATGGCATTGCTTATGAGCTGCGAAACGGCGGAACAAGTATCTACGTTCCAAAAGAAAAAGTCTATCAGCTTCGTCTGGATATGGCAAAAGAGGGGCTTCCGGCAGGTGGGCAGGGTGGTTACAAGATATTTGATAATGAAAAAATCGGCGTCAGCCCGTTCGTTCAAAGCGTTAATCTTAAGCGAGCACTACAGGAGGAGCTTGCCAAGAGCATCCAGATGATCGACGGCGTAAATCACGCCCGGATCCATATCGTAAGCTCGGAACAAACACTTTTTACATCTGAGGCAGGGAGAACCACTGCCTCTGTGGTCCTTCGATTAAAACCGGGTTACAGATTAAGCTCTTTGAATATAGCGGCGATTACCCATTTGGTCTCAGGCAGTGTCGAGGGGCTTACCTCAGAAAATGTGACCGTGATCGATAGCCAGGGACGTTTACTTTCCAGTAAGTCGGACCAGACTATGGCCGGTGGGGCCGGTACCGTCCAGGATTACAGGGAAAGGGTGGAGCAGAACCTGGAGGACAAGGTTGAGGAGATGCTCACTACTGTCCTGGGACCCGGCCGGGCAAAAGTTAGAATTCATGCTGTTGTTGATATGAACAGCGTTAGCACCGTTACAGAAAAATTAGAGCCAAAGGGAGTTGCTACAAAGGAAGAGATTACAACCGGTTCCGAAACCGGAGCCAGCAGTACGCCGGTTGCAGGCGAGGCAGCCGCACCAGGCAGCTTAAAAAAGGATGAAACAATTCTTACCGAATATGAGGTCGGCAAGACTGTGACGAATGAGGTTACATTGCCGGGCGAAATACAATCTTTGTCGGTTGCTGCCGTTGTTGACTTGTCGCCCCCCGATTCGAATGAAGCGGACTCTGGCGGGCAGGTTGCAAATGTAATGGATCCTAACGATGTGGAAAAACTCATCGAAAATGCGCTGGGTTTGGATCTTGCAGGAGGGGATTCTCTTAAAGTGGTTACCGCCAGGTTTCATCGACCGGCCGCTTCGTTGCTGGACGAAGAGCTATCGGCCGGGCTTGATTTCGTAGCGATCGCACGCCAGGCTTCGTTAGGGATTATGGCTGTGTGCGCCCTGGTTGTTCTTCGCATGTTCAGAGGTGCAAAGAAAAAAGTGAAAATGGAAGCCGGGTCTGCGCAGCTTCCCGGCGGTGAGGGGACCGGCGGTCTTCTTCCGGGTGGAGCGGGGGAATCGGAGCCGTTAGTATTACGCAGACAGATAGCCAGTGCTTTGGAGAATAATCCCGAACGTGTCAAACAATTATTTACCAGTTGGATTGAAGAAAAGGAGGGGTAAATAATTGGCATTGACGGGTAAACAAAAAGCTGCAATGTTGTTGATGAGCCTGGATGCCGCCACTGCTGCGGAACTGGTAAAGGGCCTCGATGACCAGGTCGTCCGGGAATTGACGGCAGAGCTGGCACATCTGGAGGCCGCTGATTTAGCAAGCAGCAGTAAGAGCACCAAAATTGTACGGCAGTTCCACCATTCGTTGAAGGTAACCGAAACATTTCAGCTCAACGGTTTTCTCGACGAAGTGCTGAAAAATACGGTAGGCCAAGAGAAAGCAGGGCAGATTCAGGCCCGGATACAGGAAGTCTTATGCAACCGTGACCCTTTCATATCTATTCGCTCCGTTGATCCGCAAACCTTAGCTTTGGTTCTGGCGTATGAGCATCCTCAAACTACCGCAGTCGTCTTATCGGAATTGCCGGCAAAGAAAATGATTGAGGTGCTTAACTTTTTGGATGGGGGCACCAGAGTTGGTGTTGTCGGCAGGATGAGCAGTTGTAAGAAGATGACGGCCGAAGCAAAAGCATTAATAGCAGAAGCAGTTTGCGAACGTCTTGAATCTCTCTTCGCTGGTCGCACTGATAAGCCTTTGCCATCCTGGTCCGAACAGTCTTTGAGGAAAGTAGCTGTGATTGTGCGAGACCTCGGTAAAGAGATTCGGGATGGCCTGCTCAATGCGATACATGGCAAAGACCGCCGGGCCGGTGAAATGGTTGCAGAATTAATGATAATTTGGGCAGACATACCGCATGTGACGGACAGGTCGCTGCAGGAGGTTTTGAGGGGAGTTGATGCAAATAAACTGGCGTTAGCGCTACACGAGGCAGATGAAGCGATTATACAAAAAATAAGGTCTAATCTCTCTGAGCGAGCCGTTGGGGCTTTAGATAAGCAGGCGTCACTTATATCGGCTCCCGGGAATGAAGATATTAAAGATGCCAGAGGCCAGATTGTCCGGGTTTTGCGCGAAATGAATGAGAAAAGCGGACTTGTATTCATGAAAGACGGATGTGATATATGACGAATTCAAGGCCAATATTCCCAGGTATAGAGAAGAGACTGACGGTCTTGTAATAGAAATTGTAAGAAAGATATTAGTACAGAAGGATTGAAAGAGGGACTGAGTATATGGCATTGTCGGGTAAACAAAAGGCTGCAATGTTACTGATGAGTCTGGATACTATAACTGCTGTTAAGCTTCTCAAGGGACTTGATGCCGATGAGATTCAGGAAATTGCCATAGAGCTTGCGCGAATCGATGCATCGGAGCAGAAGGATGATAAGGAACAAGCTAAGGTCGCCCGAGAGTTCTGTAACACACTTCAGCAGGAGCAGGGCCAGAAATTTAATGTGAAGGCTTTTCTCAACGAAATGCTTGTGAGCGTTCTTGATAAAGAGAAGGCCGAGCAAATTCAATCGCAGGTAAAAAAAGCTACAGAGCAAAAGGATTTGTTTTTGGATATTCGTCAAGCCAGCACAGACGAATTGGTTCTTGCGCTCGATGGCGAACACCCACAAACGATTGCAGTGGTGCTGTCGGAACTGCCTCCGAAGAAAAGCCAGGAAGTTCTGTCGCTCCTGGACGAAGAAGCTCGTCTTAAGGCTGTGTGTAAGATGACAAATCCGGAACAGATGGGCAGTGGAGTGAGACAGCGAATGGCATCTACAATTACCAAGCGGCTGCAGAGTTTCGAGGGAGAAACCCTCGTGGAGAGACCGGAGCAGACTTTACGGAAATTGGCTCTTGTGCTCAGTGGTCTGGAAAAAGATATACGTGATCCAATGCTTGATGAGATCGGCAAAAATGACGAGGAAACGGCCGCTATGGTAAAACGTCTGATGATAACGTGGGAAGATATAAAGTCGGTAGCGGACAGGTCTTTGCAGGAAGCGCTGCGAAGTGTGGACTCGGGTAAGTTAGCTTTGTCGTTGTATGGGGCGGATGAAGATATAGTTCAAAAGATACGCTCAAATATATCCGATCGGGCTGTTTCAATGCTTGATGAAGAAATCTCATTAATGCAGGAGCCGCTGGAAAAAGAGGTTCTTAATGCGAGAGAAGAAGTTGTCAGGCCGCTACGAGAGGCTAATGAGGAAGGTAAACTCAGGGTGACGGGGCGATAGCAAAATGTCACAGACACTTACAGTCAATCTTAATAAGCCGATTATCTCAGCAAAAGTCGTGGATGATTGTGCCGGTGGTCTTGGGAGTGAAATGTCCAGTCCTGGCCGAGTTGATTCAGAAGCTAATACCGGGCAAATTCCAATACAAGATTTAGAAGCTCAGAAAGCTGTTTTTTCGCAGGCCTGTCAGACACTCAATGGTGTTATTACCAGGCTCAATCAGTTTTGCGACAAACTGTATGTCGAGCACGGAGAAGAAATCGCCAAACTTTCGGTCGAAATCGCCAGGAAGATTTTGATGCAAAAAGTGGAAGATGGAGACTACGAAATAGAATCCATCATCAAAGAAGCCCTTAAAAATGCACCGAGCAGCCAGGATGTGAAAGTGCATTTGAATCCTGAAGATCTTGAAAAATGCCAGAAGGCTCAGCAAGACGGGCCGGGCGGTGCTTTAACCGGCATTAAGTTAATTCCCGATCCCAATATCGGGCGAGCAGAATGTTTACTTGAAAACCCGAAAGGGATTATCAAATCGCTGATCGATGACAGCCTGGAACGAATCGGCAAAGCGATTGAGAAGGCAAATTAAATTATGGCTACAACTGAGACTTTAGACAATCAGATTGATTTTGAGAAGTTTCACTCGGCGCTGCGCGATGTAAATCTGTTGGATTGTCAGGGCTTTGTGGTACGTGTTGCCGGGCAGGCGGTTGAATCTATAGGGCCGGCAATAGGTTTGGGAGAGCTTTGCAGTATCCGGATTCGCGATGGTCGGGGAGTGATGGCTGAGGTGGTGGGTTTCCAGAACGACCATCTTGTTTTGCTGCCGCTGGAGCATATAGAGGGTATATCACCGGGCGATACGGTAACTGCCCTGACCACTCCACGCCATATTACCCTGAGCGATAGTATCCTGGGCAGAGTATTAGACGGGCTGGGAGAACCGATAGATAGTAAAGGTCCATTGTTAGGGATGGACAAAAAGGCATTGGATGCGAGCAGCCCGGCACCTCTAAGTCGTGAGAGAATTACAAGCCATTTGGCTCTGGGAATCAGGTCAATAGATGGTGTGCTGACGTGTGGAAAAGGGCAAAGAATAGGAATTTTCTCAGGTAGCGGAATCGGTAAGAGCGTTCTGCTTGGCGACATTGCCAATTCGAGTGAGGCGGACGTCAATGTTGTTGCACTGATTGGCGAGCGTGGCAGGGAGGTTCGAGAATTTCTCGATTCGGACCTTGGCCCGGAGGGTCTGGCACGCAGCGTTGTTGTCGTAGCGGCCTCGGATTCTCCTGCGATTCAGCGAGTAAAGGCGACTTTCGTGGCAGTAACAATTGCCGAATATTTCAGAGACAAGGGGAAAAATGTTTTGTTTATGATGGACTCACTTACTCGCTTTGCCCAGGCTCAGCGTGAAATAGGTCTTGCTGCGGGTGAGCCGCCGGCTACCAAGGGCTACTGTCCGAGCGTTTTTTCACTGATGCCAAGACTCGTCGAGCGTTTGGGCTGTGCCGAGAGAGGAAGCATAACAGGTATTTTGACAGTCCTGGTTGAGAACGATGATCTGACTGATCCTGTTGCCGATAGTGCCAGGAGTCTGCTGGACGGGCATATAGTTCTGTCGAGAAAATTAGCCGAGAGGAGCCATTATCCTGCCGTGGATATTCTACAGAGCATCAGCAGGTTAATGCCGGCGGTGACAAGCAAAGAGCACAAGCTTGCAGCACAGAAGCTCAGAGAAATATACGCCATTTATATTGATGCTGAAGACTTGATAAACATCGGGGCATTTTCGCCGGGAAGCAATCGGCATATTGACGGAGCGTTAGCCTTGATAGACAGGATAAGGGATTTCCTTATTCAGCCTGTTCGTGAGAGGACGGATTTTGCAGAAACCGTCGAGCGATTGACTGTTATTATAAAATCATGGGATGAGTTGTTGGATTCACGATCGCAGTAAATAACTTCCGGCGAGCCGGTATTGAGAATGAAGAATTGGGTATTAAATGAAACGTTTTGTATGGCGGTTGCAGCGTGTACTTGAAATTAAAAAAAAGGAGGAGCAGAAAACCAGGGCAGAACTGTTTGAACTTACAGAAAGGTTGGCTCAGAGGCGAAGCGAACTGCTCGCAAGACAGAAAATGTTAGAGAGTATCATCAAAGGATTGACCGAAGGGAATCCAAAAAAGCGATTAGGTGAGCAGGAATTCTTTTTGAGATATTCGACTACGAGTGATGAGCAGATTAGAAAACTCAAAGATAAAAAAAACGAGCTGGAATCACAACAGAGAGAGAAAATTGCTGAAGTTTTAAAGGTCAGAAGGTTCAAAGAAGGTTTGGAAAGATTACGGGTTGAAGCAAAGATACAATTTATAAAGGAACAAGAGAAACTTGAGCAAAAAGAGCTGGATGAGGGGGCTACAATTTCATTTGTACGAAAATCGCGAAATCGGGAGAAGACCAATGAGTAAGAAATTTATAATAATAACAGCGGCGGCGGGATTAGTAAGTTTTGCCGGAGCGTTCGTTTTTGCGTGGCTTACTCCACCGTCTCAGGTAAGCCTTCCCGACGATTTAAAGCAGTCGGCACTTGTCGACGACAAATCTGAACCTGGGCTGCTACAGACTCGAACTAATGCGGTAGGCACTGTTGCCGCGGCTTCCGGCCCGATGACAAAAGCTATGACAGAGCAACAGCTCAAGAATCTGGTTCTGAATGTCCGGGAAAAAATGCAGGAGTATAACAACAGGCTGCTGGCCCTTGGGGTCCGGGAGCGGAGGTTGCAGGTGACCCAGGATGTGTTGAAGGAGGACATCGAAAACCTCAATACCCTGCGAATCGAACTTACTTCAATCATTGCCAATCTCAAAAGTGAGCGTGACGAGCTGCATAAAAGCAGGCTTGAGATTGGTCAGACAGAGAAGACCAATCTGGTATCGATAGCTGCTACCTATGACAAGATGGATGTAACCGGCGCCAGTAAAATTTTTACTAATATGTGTGCAGCGCAGGATACGAGCGAAATGCAAGCTATCGAGGCCGGCAATGTCAGCAGCAGCTTTGATGATGCGGTCAAGATACTGCACTATATGACCGAAAGGACCAAAGCAAAATTGCTGGCCGAGTTAGCGACTTCCGAGCCGGCGCTAGCGGCAGCTTTGTGTCAGAGATTGAAACAGATTGTTGAGGGGACGTAGTACTATGGACATTGCGACTATAGTAGGCGTGGTTTTCGGTTTTTTTGTTGTTGTCGGTGCCATTGTTGTCGGCGGCGGTTGGCAGATGTTTGTCCATCTTCCCTCAATGGCCATTACCATAGGAGGCATGTTGTGTGCTACTCTTATACATTTTTCATTGCCTCAGTTTCTGGGAATATTCTCAGTGGTCAAAAAAACACTTGTAACCAAGATCCAGTCGCCATCCGAACTGATACAAAATATGGTGAATTTTGCCGCTATCAACAGACGTGACGGAGCATTGGCCCTGGAGCAGGAGATTCCCAAGATAAGCGATATGTTTTTTGTTAAGGGTTTGCAGATGCTTGTGGATGGACAGGAGTCCGACGCAATAAGGGACCTGATGTCTCTGGAGATCGATAATCTTCGAGACCGCCATTCGACGGGTAAAAAGATTCTGGAATTTATGGGTGCGGCTGCTCCTGCCTTTGGGATGATCGGCACGCTCATCGGGCTGGTCCAGATGCTTAAAAACCTGTCCTCGCCGGACCAGATTGGCGCCGGTATGGCGGTGGCTTTGCTCACCACCTTTTACGGAGCATTTTCGGCCAATTTGATTTTTATCCCATTGGCCGGCAAGTTGGGGATTTACTCCAAAGCAGAAACTACAGCAATGGAAATGATTGTAGAAGGGATTTGCGCTATTGCGCAAGGTGATAATCCGACTACCATTCGGGAAAAAATGCAGGCATTTATCTCACAGAGCAGACGAGAAGAAGTCAAGGCAAATATATAATGGGGCGTAGGAGCAAACAGGCAGAACCAGATGAGGCTCCGGGTGCACCGGAATGGATGGTAACTTTCAGTGATTGTATGACGCTGTTGTTAACATTCTTTGTACTTCTTTTGAGTTTCTCCTCCTTCGATGATAAAGTTTTTTGGCAATTGAAGGCGATTTTCTCGGGGTCTCTGTCTGGGCTCAGCAATCCGGATGAAAAAGACAAAGATGCTTTTTTGCCTGCCGGGCAAATCGAGCATACGGCAGAGCTGGGCGCAGGCAGCGAGAAACCTACCTTAGTTCAAGGCCTGGAAGACCGCTTAAAACAAGAGACAGAACCTGTGGATTTCCGCCACTGGAAGGTATTCTTAATCTCATCGAAAAGAATTTTTTGGGGTAAAGGCACAGTTATTTCGTCTGAAGGCCGCAATATTATGACTACTATGGCGTCATTCCTGAAAGAAGTACCCGGCCGGGTAGTTATCAGCGAAAACGGACCCCCGCGCCTTCTTGTCGAAGACAAGAGCGGGGACAGTAAATACTTTGGTCTGCCACGGGCATGGGCAGTGGTGGAGTATCTTACAACCAGGCAAAACCTTAACAAGAAGTGGTTCAGCATCTCAGCAGCAAGTACTATACCTCAGGAAAGCTCTGGAAGTGATGGGCCGGATGAACGTATAGTTGAGATAGTTCTGTTGGAACGGAGTCTTTACAATTGAAACCTCAGCATCAGTCAATCGAGGAAAACGGCCCTAATGTTCCGGCGTATATCGTTACGTTCTCAGATATGGTAACTCTGCTGCTTACATTCTTTGTGATGCTGCTGAGCCTGGCGAGTGTCCAGGACCCGGAATTAACTGACATTGGCCGAAATTCCTTTTTTGAATCTATGAGAAATCTTGGACTTGGGATGCTTTCCGGCAAAAGGCAGAGACCTGATTTAGGTAATGTGAAAACCAGGTACTTCATAAGCAAACCTGATAAGTTATTTGAGGGCAGGACCATAAATGCGAAAGAAGAAGAAATTCGTCGGATTTTTAATAAACTAAACCAGTCTATGAAGACCTTGCCTTCACAAGTAGTCGCAAAGAAAACCAATTTTTCAGTAACCAATATTCGCTTTTCACAGGACCACTTTGATCTAAATGAGTCGGCGAGGAAGTTTCTGGGAGGATTTTGCCGGGATTTACAACAGGATGCCGGCCGAAAGCCAATCGAGCTGTACGTGCTTGGCCTGGCTGGCGGCGGAAAGAGCGAGAAAGAGCAGTGGTTACTCTCAGCGAGGCGTGCCCAGACGGTGGCGGATTATCTGCGAGATACTTTGTCTTCGGCGCCGGGTTTCCAGAGACAGCCAAGTTTATTCAAGGGCCAATCCAGATGGTCCGTTTATTCATGGGGAGCGGGTCCGGGAAGTGATTGGGTGGGGCGGGACAGCCCGATTTCGAAGCATTCACAGATCCTGATAGCGGTTTTAAGGACAAGTGATTAATTTGTACGCTTGTCAAGTTTTTCGACAACTTTTATGTTCGTGCGCGCGATTCTTGCCTAAAAATCGCTGCTGACGGTGTATCAAAGCCCATTTTAGCATTTCGGCACGCTATTTGCACTCAGAATACATATTAGTGCGCTTGTAGTATGTCGCGAAATGGCAGCCCATGAATTGTTTTTTGTGCTTTGAAGTGTGGTTGAATTTAGGAAAAAAATCTTTTTGTTATTGATGATGGTTGCGTTTGGTGCCGGTGTGCTGGTAATCTGCTCGGCCCAGCCCGCTTCCAATGGAATGGAGTCTGGAGAATCGCAGCCCGATCCCAACCAGCCGCAGACAGCAGCAGGATCGACAAATAGTCCCTTGTTTGCAAATGATCCCAATTTTTTCAGGGATTCGGACTTTAAACCTGATGGAGCAGGATTTTCCATTAGAGCAGTACTTGCGCTTTTATTTGTTCTTGCTCTATTAATAGCGGCGATTTACGTTTCCAAGAAGCTGCTGCCAAAGATTACCAACCTGCCGGGCAAAGAAATTCGTATCGTCGAAACGGTCCATCTCGGGCCCCGCAAGGCAGTGCATTTACTCGAAATAGATAATCGACGGTTCCTTATAGGCAGCACAAATGAGAATGTTACGAAATTGGCTGACCTCGGCAGTGGCTTAATGGATTTATCAGCTAAAGAAACGAATTATAATTGAGAAAATAGATGGCCGGTAAACTTATAAGAATGCTTTTATTTGCGGTTGTTATTTTGATGCCGGCCGGATTGTCTTTTGGCCAGAATGCCAACTCAATCGCTCCACCTGAAATGCCAAGACTGCCAAACGATACATCTGTAGTAAATGCTCCGGCAGCCGGTGTCCCAAGCATCGGAGATTTGATGACTGTCATAGACAAAGCGACTGCCGGCGAGGCCGAAGGTAGAGATTGGTCGACTCCTGTGAAGCTTGTTATTATCTTTACCGGTCTGGCGATTTTGCCAAGTCTTGTGGTGATGATGACATCCTTCACGAGAATTGTTATTGTTCTGGCTTTTATTCGACGTGCTTTAACCACGCAAAGCATACCACCAACTGTTGCCATAATAGGTTTAGCGTTGTTTCTGACTTTATATACAATGGCACCGACATTTTCGAAGATTAACACAAGCTCGATTCAGCCTTATATTGCAGATGAGATTGATTTTCAGGAGGCCGGAGCCCGGGCCGGCAGTTGTATCAAGGAGTTCATGCTGCGACAATGCCGGGAAGCTGACTTGACTCTTTTTGTGCAGATGGCCAAAATTGAGCCTCCTACCAGTCCGATGGAGATAGATTTGCATATAGTAATTCCGGCATTTATTATCAGCGAGTTCCGCACGGCATTCGAGATGGGCTGCCTCTTATTTATTCCTTTTCTATTGATCGATATGGTTATTGCGAGTGTCTTACTTAGTGCGGGTATGATGATGCTGCCGCCGGTGATGATTTCGCTGCCTTTCAAGCTGATGTTATTCATTCTTGTAGATGGGTGGGGTTTGCTGGCGAAGAGTCTCAGCCTTAGTTTTAATTAAAACACAGATTTTTTGTAGGAATTTTTCATATGGACAGCAGTTTCGTTCTTTACTTAGGCAGGCATACTCTTGAGACGGCCTTGCTTTTATCTGCTCCGATTCTACTGACGTGTATGATTGTGGGAGTGGTGGTGACCCTGCTTCAGGCAGTTACTTCCATCCGCGATATGACCTTGACAATCGTCCCGAAGCTTCTTGCTGTTGGTGTTGTCATATTGATTTTCGGAGGCTGGATGCTGGGAGTCATACTCAAATTCACCAACGAGATTTTTGGCCATGTTCAAAGTATCGGGCGCTGAAGATAGATGGCACTGATGATCGAAAAGCTGCTTGGTTTTGTGATGGTGCTGACAAGGATTTCGGCGTTTTTCATGGTACTTCCTGTTTTTGGGTGGAAAAGCATTCCGGCCAGAATCAAAGTAGCGATGACCGTGCTGTTGGCGATTTTCTTTTCGATGATAACACCCGTACCCGTTGTTGCAGGCCGGGTTTCTACCGCGGAGGCAGTATTGTTGATTGCTAATGAAGCTACGTATGGATTGGCTCTGGGATTAATCGCTACTTTTATATTTGCCGCGGTTAAATTGAGCGGCCGGATCATAGAACGACAGATGGGTTTGGCTATGGCCGAAATACTGGATCCATTGACCGGTGAGAGATCACAGCCGCTGGGCAGTTTGCTGGAGATGATATTTATCATGCTGTTTCTCAGCGCGAACGGTCATCATTTGTTTTTGTTGATAATTTCGCGAAGTTATGAGTCGTTTCCTGCCGGCAGCATGCCGACAATACCGGTTCTGACCGCGGGGATAATTCAAGCCGGCTCGACAACGTTATTGCACGGCTTGAAACTGGCCGCACCGATATTGGCCGCGTTTCTGTTGTTGATGGTTATCTTGGCTGTGTTTGCACGCATGGTCCCGGAAATGAATATATTATTTATCAGTTTTCCTTTGCGTGTAGGTCTGGGATTGTTAATGGTGGCGCTATTTATGCCGTTCATCAGTTCATTTGTAGGTGAATTTGCGAAATTGATTGAAAAATTGTTGCCCTTATGAAACTTTAAAAAAGCGAGGACAAGAGATGAGGGCCAAATGAATCCTGTCTCTTGTACCGGCATCGGGGAATAATCATGGCAGAGAAGCCGGCTGCTGAGAAGACACATTATCCGACATACAGGAAGCTGCAGAAAGCCCGGCAGAGAGGGCATCTGCCACAAAGCCAGGAGTTAATGTCGGTTGCGACGCTTCTGGTGTTAGTGGCGATGGTCGCTCTGTTGGGACCGAGTCTGATGAAATGGTTCATAGTGCAAATTAAGCATGGGATGTCGTGTGAAAACATCGTTTTTTCCAACACAGAAGCATTTATGGCTTTTATCGGTGGAAAAACTGCCGATTTAATACTCGTTATCCTTCCGGTTTTAGCAGCACTTTTTGTAGGCGCTATTTTGGCCGGCGTTGCTGTTAGCGGCTTGAATTTTGCGCCGGAGGCGATCGAGCTTAAGTTCGATAAACTGAATCCGGTGGAAGGGTTTGGAAAACTTATCAACGGTCGATCCATAGTTAAGCTTCTGGCATCCATACTCAAATTGCTCTGTGTTTCATTAGTCATGTGGTTTTATATTCGAAGCAAACTCGATGTCTTTGCAGCTCTTCGCTGGACATGGTCCACGCAAATGCTTGCCGTTACTGCCAAGCTTATACTTGGCTTATTAATACGTGTAGGTGTTTTACTGCTGGTAATAGGAATTGCCGATGCTATTTATCAGAAATGGAAGTATATACATGACCTGAAGATGACGCGTCAGGAGGCAAAACAGGATCGCAAAGACACAGAAGGTTCGCCGGAACAAAAGAGTCGAATCCGTAGAATTCAGATTGAAATGGCATCCAGACGCATGTTGCGCGAAGTCCCCAAGGCCAGTGTGGTTCTTGTTAATCCAACACATGTTGCTGTTGCGCTTCGTTATGAGGCCAAGGGGATGGAGGCGCCGGTGATGGTGGCCAAGGGAGCAGATCATTTAGCTGAGAGAATTAGAGAAGTTGCGCGTGCTTATGGAGTGCCGATCATAAGGAGACCGGAACTGGCCAGGACAATATATTCAACGGTTGAACCCGGCAATCCTATACCTGAGGCTTTGTATGTGGCGGTAGCAGAAGTCTTAGGTATGATTTATCGGCTGCGGCACAGAAAAACGTAAACGGACGGTTAATATACCTAAGAGCCGAAAGTAGCGGTACTAACCATACTAACTGCCCCCATCTGCTGCTGCATCATAGCCAAGGTTTTTTCAAGACGAGCGTACTTTTTGATAAGTCTTGTTTCCACACTGGTAAGACGGTTTTCTTCGTTCTTGATTCTTCTGTCCATTGCTGTTATTCTATCGTCAAGGATGCCTTTGCTGACATCAAGCCGGCCGTCAACTTCAACTATCTGGTCAAGTAAATCTTCGAGAGCACCGGCGATGCCCTGCTTGACATTGATAGTTGCCTCATAAGTTTCATCAGGCTGGTTCGGATCAACAGTAAACTGTAGGCCGTTTTCGGGGTACAAAGGGTCTCCGTTATCGTCGAAATCACTGTTGCCGGTTACAAAGTTATCAGGCCAGGGGGCAGTGCGCCAAGTGGATTCACTGGATAGTTTGATTCTGACACCAGTTACAGCATTGCTCACTATATCTACCTCAATATCATATGTGCCGGCAGTTGTGTATTTATCGCTGGCACCATAAAACTGTATCATAGTATCGCTGCTGTTGCCGCTCTTAGTTGCTCCAAGTAACTCAAGGACAGCATCAAAATTATCATTTATTGCTTCGTTGAATTCGTCCGTGTCGAATTCCATCGTTCCGGCACCATCTATACTAAGACCTATGTCGGAAGCCTGAACAAAGTCGTCTATCGTATCGACGAAACCTTCAACTATTCCAATAAACGGGTCACGAGCCTGGGTTTTAATAAACGATACAGCAATATCGTTGCTCAATATACCCATCTTTTTAGCTTCAGAATCATACTCGGTTTTGCTCTTCAACTCGGTAATTAAGGCATTATAAGCAGTAACCATACTGTTAATTTTACTGCTAACCGCCCCAGTGTTTCTGCTGATAGTTATTTTAATCGGTGTAGCTACTTCCGTAACATCGTGAAGGTTCAGTGTTATCCCTGTAAGGGCATCGGTGACGCTGTTACTATTTCTG
>CAZTDF010000072.1:14176-19127 GCA_964612465.1 uncultured Pirellulales bacterium | reverse complement strand
GGCGAGAATACCGCGCACCAGCGGATCAGAAAGACCAAATGTTGTAAATGGCATTAAATAATCCTAAAAAAACAATAAATTCGAACTGATTCAAACATAGAGATTAATCGTAATCGACATGCATGAACCTTTCATTAAAGAACACAGGTAAAAACAGGTAAAATGATGCGGAAAATAGGTCTTGAGGCGGATTAGGAGCTGTGCAGAGTGATTTTGCTTCAAGGCTTCGCTACGCGATCATTACAATTCAATATATTTCTGAAAGCTATTATATGGCTCTATACTGCGGGGGCAAGCATAATGTTCTAACATCGCAAAAAACTCTCCGCCACTTTAAATTGAAAGATGGGAGAATATTATGGATATTTGCATGTTCGTATAGTTGAAAGAACAAAGGGATGCCGAAGCCGTTTATAGGCAAAAAGAACTGAATACACGAAATAACGTTCCGAATAATCCCACAGGGAAAATTTAAGGGGGTTCGGTTTCGTTTTCTGATTCGCTCTAAGAGACACTTGGTTATCCCGGGCGGGGCGGAGCCGAGTGGAGGAGCCTGTCCACTTCAGCCTCGTTAAGGGCAAGCTTGTGAATATATTTGAAGGGGCAGCGTCTGTGGCCTTTGAGATAGATAGAAGAACGGCGAGTATCGGAGATTTTTCTGGAATATGCTTGTCATATAATATGTAATATCATAAAATATACATATAACATACATGCTTTGTATACCGTATGTTTGTCCTGAGTGGAATTAAAGGATCGTAAGGAAGATTGTGAATGAAGGATGAAGAATGTCGAATTTTGTCATGTGCCTTATGCCTTGTGTACTTATGCTCTTGTTCTCCTATGTGCCTCTGCTCCTTTGATCCTTCCGAGGCGAGGATGGCATGGCGATTTGAAAAAACAAAGCCAATTTGCCGGGAGTCGAAATGATGCTAAGATAGTAATAGCAATGGTTTATGAGGATTTTGGCGGCTGGGGGCTTCGAAAAAACAAAGCCAATTCAAAGCCAATCAAAGCCAATTTCGAAATGTTGCCGGGGACGATTCGGCCGGGGGGCTTGTTTTTAGCCGATTGAGGCAAAAAGGCTTATGAAGGATATTATGGATTTTTTTCGAAAAACTGACGGTTATGATATTGACCTTAGGCGGAAAATAGCGTAAACTACCGAGCTTATATTTTCTTAGCACCGAAAAGATCGGCAGTAAACGGCCTTTTCGATGCTTGAAATCGGATATATTCTATTAAAGGAAATAGTTAAATGCCTAAACAGAAGAGCCATAAGGGATTAAGCAAAAGAGTCAAGGTTACCGCTACCGGCAAGGTCAGACGCAAACGTACCGGCGGCGGGCATCTGATGAGCGGAAAAAACGCAAAACGCCGAAGGCGCGTCAGCAGCATGGATATTGTGGGCAACAAAATGGCCGAAACGGCCAAGATTAAACTCTGCAAATAGATTCAATGAGAAGATTTCCAATAGAAAATAGTCAATATTAAATAATCAATTGAATAGGCTTGCTTCTCGGCTCTCATTCAGCTGCCGCCAGCGGGCCTTAAGAATCGATAAATTTCAAAGGAAAGCTGAAATGCCAAGAGTTAGAAAAGGCGCCGCAAGACGCCAGGCAAAAAAACGAGTTCTCAAAGCAGTAAAAGGCCATCGCGGTTCCGCCGGCCAGTTGTACCGGCTGGCCAAAGAAGCCGGTGTCCGGGCGGCAGTCAATGCTCGAATCGACAGAAAACGCCGAAAACGCGATTTCCGGGGCCTGTGGATTACCCGATTGAGCGCAGCATGCCGGCAGCGGGGCGTCAGATACAGCGAGTTCATTAACTGCTGCAAGAAGGCAAACATTGCCCTGAATCGGAAGATGCTGAGCGAAATCGCTATTGACGACCCGAAGGCCTTCGACGCTATTGTCGAAGCTGCAAGTGCCACTGCGAAATCGTAAATCGTAACAAGGCCTCGAGTTACGGGCCACGACGTGCGAAGTACGAGAAAATGCTTGAGCAATTTGAAAAAACCGGCGAAGAAGCCCTCGCTGAGCTGCAAAAGGTTACCGATATTGCCGCTCTGGAGGAATTCCGTATAAAGTATCTGGGCCGCAAAGGACAGGTGACCCAGATGCTAAGCCAGATCGGAAAGTTTCCACCCGAGGAAAAGCCAAAGGCGGGCCAACTTGCGAACAAGGTTAAAAAAGATGTAACCAGGGCGTTCGAAGAAGCTAAAAACGCTCTACAGGCTCAGCAGGTCAAACCAAAAGAAATGGTAGATGTTACTCTGCCGGGAATACCGGTCGGGATCGGCAAGACGCACGTCATTACGCAGACCTTAAGTGATTTGCTGGATATATTCGGCAGAATGGGTTTCGGCGTAGCTTACGGCCCAGAGGTCGAGGACGATTGGCACAATTTCATCGCGCTGAACATCGAGCCCGAACATCCGGCGAGAGACCCTTCGGACAACTTCTATGTTTCCGGTGATACCTTGCTGCGGAGCCAGACTTCGACGATCCAGATTCGCGTGATGGAACGCGAGAAGCCGCCCATTCGAGTAGTCGCGCCGGGGCGGGTTTATCGCCCGGACACCGTCGATGCAACGCACATGTATATGTTCCATCAGCTCGAAGCACTCGTCGTCGACGAGGGTGTCAGCATGGTCGATATGAAGACCACCATCGAGCAGTTTATTCATACATTTTTCGGCCCGGATACGAAATGGCGATTCCGGCCGAGCTTCTTCCCTTTCACCGAGCCAAGTGCCGAGGTCGACTTGTTGCTGAAGGACAAGACCGGCGACGAAAGCTGGGTAGAAATGGGCGGCTGCGGCATGGTCGATCCGAACGTATTCGACGCCGTAGGCATCGACAGCGAAAAGTACACCGGCTGGGCCTTCGGCTTCGGCATAGAACGCCTCGCAATGCGAAAATACGAAATAACCGACATCCGCCTGCTATTCGAGAACGACCTGCGATTCCTGAGCCAATTCTGATTTATCAGGATTTAATATACGTGGCCTGTCACATTAGCGGCGGGCACTGCTATTTGACGGAGTCGTCTGGTGGCAGGCCGAGCTTTTTGTATAGGTTTCTTCGGCCGGCCTTGTCGCCGTCGAGGATTGCTTTGGCGTATTCGGCCACTTCTTTAGCGTGGGCTCGCGGGACCACGATGACGCCGTCACCGTCGGCGACAATTACATCACCTGGCTCGACAAGGACGCCGCCACAGACGATGGGGCGGTTGACCGATTCGATTTCGTTTCGGCCCGGCCGAATGCCCCGGCCCGGCTTTCTGAAGTAGAGCGGGACCTTTTCGGTTATGATTTCATCGGTATCTCGGGCGGTGGCGTTGGTAACCACGCCGACACAACCGCGGACCTGCCAGCCCATGATGTTGTTCGAGCCGATAGAGCCGACGTCGGAATCCGGGGCATCATCGATAACCAGTGCCGTGCCCTTGCGGATGAGCGGCACGAATGGCTCGCTGGACAACTGGTTGTACCACTGGCCGACCCAGCGGTCGAACGGCCCGGTTTCCATGGCAGGGGCCGGCGGCTTATTGGTTGGGACGTAGCGGACTGTTACGGCGATGCCGATAAAGCGGTGTTTATAATGCACAGTGTCTTTCCATAAGGCGTGAATTTCCGGCGACATCAGGCCGGTATTGGTCAGGCCGACCTTGTCCATCCCGTCGGAAACATCGGCGACACGTAGTCCATCGAAGAATTTGAGGATTTGCTCATCGTCTTGAGCGCTGTAGACTTTGGTTGGGATGTAATTTTTGCCGGCCCTCAATTCCTGGGTGTTCGGCCCGGCGTTCTCGTTAGCTAATGCCGGCCTGGAATAAGAGCCTGAAAAAACCAGCGAGAATCCCAATGTCACGATTAAAACCAGTACGATTGCCACGATTGTTGTTTTCGAGCTTCTTGTTTGCATTTTCCTTATCTCCCAAATTTGCAAATGTTCAAACCAGTTTTTTTTGCGGTCGGCACAATATCTGCATGTTAATAATATATGTTCTTGACGCTACGGTACAAGGCAAAAAGGGAAGTTCTTGATTATTTTGGGATATTCAGGTAGGTTGGCACGGTATGGAAAATCGGATAATTTAGAAGCTTAAGCGATGATTGAAGTATCAGGTGACACATTTATAAATGCCGATGAGCTTGTATTCAAGGCCTCTCGGAGCAGCGGGCCGGGCGGGCAGAATATCAACAAGGTCAATACCCGTGTAACGTTGTTTTTCGATGTGGCTAATTGCGGGAATCTTTCCGATTGGCAAAAGCGTAGAATACTTGACCGCCTGGCAACGCGTGCCGACAAGAATGGCGTGCTGAGAGTTGTCTCGCAAAAGTTCAGAACCCAGAGGGCAAATCGCAGAGCCGCTGTCGAGCGATTGCAGCAACTGCTAACCGGTGCTCTGAAAAACCGGCCTGTTCGGAAAAAGAGCAAGGTTCCGTATGCAGCCAAAAAACGGCGATTGGAGGAAAAAAAGCGGAGAAGCCTGTTAAAGCGGCAGAGGTCAACGAAGAACCTGTCCGGGGATTTCACAGATTAGGGCAGCGACAGAATAGAGAGAATCACCGGCGTTTTCGGCTTCGGACCATTAAAAGGACCACGATAGCGGTGACTATCATGATTACAATCACTTCCTGTGGACCTATCAATACAGCCGCCATGGCAATTTTAGCTCCCTGTTTATAAAGTTTATATTCGGCAGAGCTTTAAAAAAAACTCTTTTAGCTGAGATTTTTACGCTCATTTGTGTCGAAAATCAAGTAAATATTTAAGGTTAGGGACTTCTTTTCCGCCGTTCGGTTATAAAAACTGGCGGAAAGAAACAATTTTTTATAGATTAAAGTTCGTGCTACTGCGTCGTATTAGTAGGTAAGCTGATTCCGAGGCTCTTTAGGCTGGACTTAGATGCTGGATGAAAAGCGTCTGATATGGGAACTCAAGCA
>CAZTDF010000072.1:0-14076 GCA_964612465.1 uncultured Pirellulales bacterium | reverse complement strand
GGCGGGATGAAATTTAAGGAAATCGCCCGAATGCAGAGAATTCCGCTGAGCACCGTCCAGGGCAGATACCGTTACGGGCTCGACAAAATACGGACAATCTTAAAGGAGAGAGCGAAGAAATGAGTTCTGCGGACAATATAGAGCGATCAATCGCCGAGTTGAATCTAACGACCAGGGCCGAGACGGACAAGCGTATTCTTAACGACGCTTATGCGGCCCTCGGCAAAGCCGTACATAAGCAACAGCAAATGACAGGCACTGGCATTTGGAGCATGGTTATACGAAGCAGATTTGCCGTGCCGGTTGCAGTCGCGGCGATGATTCTGCTGGCTTTCGCTCTGTTTGTAAACAACCGGACCGAACAAGCGGTTAATATTAATGGAATTTACGGAGCCCTGAGCGAGGTCGAAAATATCCATATCTCGAAATTCCAGGCGGGCCGAACGAGTCCGGATCAGCAGATATGGGCTTCCGAAACCCTGGGTGTGAAACTATTCAAAACCGAACTCGGCAATCAGGAACAATATACGCTGTGGGATACTAAAAATCGAGTCAAGATGATAAAGTATCTGTCCTCGAATGCTGTTCACACCGAGCCGATTACCCAGCAGATGCTTGCCGAGCTTGAAAAATCAACGGCCGGATCAGCCGATATGGTCCCCTTTTCGGATGGAAATGATATCCCTTCAGATGCCCAATGGAGCCGGATAGACGACAGGGAAGTCTCGGCTGCAGTTCCCGGCACTAAAGCTTACGACCTGAACTGGATTGCAAAAAGCACAGACTCTCAAGCGGCTGTGCATAGAAAGTGGCGAGTTTTTGTAGAGGACCGCACCAATTTGCCAAGGAAAATCGAATGGTATGCGAAATCCAGTTCCGAAGATGAATATGGAGTTGAGCGATTTGTTGTCATTGCATATCCCAGCGAGGATGAAATTCAGGATATTATTAAAAATATATTCGGCCCGCGCGATGACCGGCCGGATGACCCGGAATATATAGGCACCCCGGGAGCAAAAAGATAAAATTTGGACCGGCAAACATTCTCCCTGTTGAGGTTGAAATCCACCTCCACTTGTGATAAAAAGGGGGAAAGACTAATTCCAGATCAGGGAAGGTCCATATGGCGGTTCAGTTTATTCTTGGCAGAAGCGGTACCGGAAAGACTCGCTGTTGTATTCGGGCGATTGTCGATGCACTGGCCGAGCAGAGCGATCAGCAGTTGATTCTGCTGGTTCCAGAGCAGGCGACCTACCAGGCGGAACGGGCAATCCTGGCCGAGGAAAGAATCGCCGGCTACAACAGGCTCCATGTGCTTTCATTCGACCGGCTGCAATTTCTGCTGCTGGGCAAAAATACCGCCATGCCCAGGCTTTCACGCATCGGCCGGCAAATGATCGTTCACCGGATCCTGCGTGACAATCAGAGTAAACTACAGCTCTTTGGCGCCGAAACCGCTTGGTCCGGTTTGTCCCGGCAAATGGCTCAGACGATAACGGAGCTGCACCAGTATGTGAAAACCCCCGATGATGTCGAGAAGTTGCTGAGCGAATTGGCCAAAGACGAACGGCATCATTTAGCCGCACTGAAATTCGCCGATATCGGCCTGGTTTTCAGAGAATACCTGAAATTCATCGATGGTAATTTTATCGATCCCGACGCTCAATTAATGCGTGCCTGCGGAGCGGTATCGGCGTCAAATCTGGCCAAAGGAGCGAGGTTGTGGATCGACGGTTTTGCCGGCTTTACTACGGCTGAGTTTGCGATTCTCGCTGAGCTGCTGAAAATGGTAAAAGATACGCATATCGCGCTTTGCCTGGATCCGTCGAATATCGATTTGAAGAATCCTGATACCGGGAAGCTCGATGAGGTAGGCTTGTTCAATCCGACCGAGCGGGTTTACTGCAGCCTTTTCGAACTCGTCAAAAAGAGCAGACTGAAAATGAATGAGCCGCTCATCCTTAACCGGGCAATTCGGTTCTCTCAATGCCGCGAGCTTGGCCATATGGAACGTAACGTTTTTGAGCTTCAAGCACCCAAAATACCGGCGTCGGATAACATCCGCATCGTATCGGCGCCGAATGAGCGGGCGGAAGTCCAGTTTGTCGGCAGGCAGATACGTCAGTTGGTCAGGGAGAAGGATTTTCGATATCGTGACATAGCGGTAATCGCATCGGATATCGATCGATACGAACACTATATAAGGGCGTATTTTGAAGACTACGGCGTGCCGTATTTTATCGACAAGCGAAGGCCGCTGAATCATCATCCGGTCGTTCAGATCGTCTCTTCGGCCCTGCAGGCGGTTACCGGCGGCTTTATGTACAGCGACATTTTCGCCTATCTTAAAGCCGACCTCGTGCCCATAAAAAGTTACGATATAGATCTGCTGGAAAATTACTGTCTTGCGTTCGGCATATCAGCACGTGACTGGCAGAGCGACAATCCGTGGCATTTTGCCGGGCCGGACAATGAGCGGTTTGACGAGCGACAGATCAACGACATTCGCATGAAAGTCAGCCGGCCCCTGCTGGAGCTGCGGGACAGGTTGTGTCCGGCTGATGAGCAGGCAAAATCGCTCGGTGCCGAAGAGTTCACGCAGGCCATCTTCAGTTTCCTTGAGCAGCTTGATGTTAAAGAAACGATTGGCGGTTGGATAATGCAGGCCAATGAGAAAAAGGACCATGCCGCTGCAGATGAGCATCGGCAATTTTACAATCAGTTTCTCGATATATTTGACGAGCTTGTCGAGGTCTTCGCCGGACAAACGATGAAGGCGGAGGATTATCTTGCGATTCTTCATTCGGCCTTTTCCCAGTTGACGCTGGCGTTCATTCCACCGGCCCTGGACCAGGTGCTTGTTGGTTCCATCGAGCGCAGCCGGCATCCCGACTTAAGAGCGGTTTTCTTAATCGGATCCACACAAAAGCAGTTTCCCGTGCCAGTTGTTTCGGACAGCATCTTAACCGACGAGGATCGCATCGCTGCCGAATCGGCGGATTTCCCACTGGCGGCGACCTCCGGCCAGACTCTCGCCGAGCGACAGTATCTGGCTTATATCGCCTTTACCCGGCCTTCGGAATTTCTTTGGGTGACATATCCTTCCGTTGACGAAAAAGGTGCTGCCGCTGCCCGTTCGCAGTTTATAGGCGATCTCGAATCGTTGTTTGAGAACCTCGGCGAAGAATCAATCGCAGGTAAGGCAATCGATGTCGAAAGTGTGCACAGCGAGGCCGAACTTGCGGACTTGCTCTGCAGCAGGCTTGGTAGGGATCGTTTAATGCCCGAAGCCGGCAACGACCGCCAATATGACGAACTGCTGGATGCGATTTGCTCGGATGAGCAACTTGAGGAACTGGGCTCGAAAGTCCTTTATGCACTCAGCTACGACAACCGAGCGTCGCTGGATTTGGATATTGTCAATGAGCTTTTCGGCCGGCGGATAAAAAGCTCGGCGACCAGGTTGGGGACTTTTGCCGCCTGTCCGTATCAATATTTCGCCCGCTATACGCTGGATCTGAAAGAGCGGCAGGAATTCAAGTTCGAGCCGCTGGATCTTGGTAGCTTCTATCATCGTGTTCTGGATGCTTTGTTGAAGCGGCTTGGCGCTGAAGGAAAAGACTTTGCGGGGACTGACGATGGCGAGCTTATAAAACTTCTGAGAGAAGAAATAGAAAAAATTACGAAGAAAGATTCTTTCATATCGAATTTTATCAACCGTCGGGGCTATAACGAATTCATCATAAATTCCGCCGGCAGGATTCTCGAAGATTGCGTCATGGCGATAGCTCAAATGGTTCGGACGGGAAGTTTCAGGCCGAGGTTTTCGGAGGTATCTTTCGGAAAAGCAAGGGGCTCTCGCGATACGCTCGGCGATTATGAGCTTGACCTGGCAGATAAACGAGTGCTGTCGCTGGACGGCAAGATCGACCGGCTTGATTTTGCAGACGCCGGCGATAAGAAGATTACGCTTGTTTTCGATTATAAACGAAGAGAAACGTCCTTCGGCTGGTCGGAGTTCTGCCACGGCCTTGATATGCAGTTGCCGATTTACATGCTGGCTGTCCGTAATGCAGCTGACCCGGGCACAAAAAACGTGACAGGCGCATTCTATATGCCGATCGAGGTAAGCCCTAAAAAAGCCGCACTCGGCAAGCTGCCGGATAGAAGCGACAGCTTTGACTACAAAGCAAAAGGGATATTCGATGGTGAATTCTACCGGCAATTGGACGACCAAACGGATTCCGGCTGGAGCAGGTTTTACAATTTCTGCCTCACCGCCAAAGACCAGCAGTATGGAAACTACGCCAGAAGCGGGGCATTGAGGCCGAACGATTTTGAATCGCTCCTGCGATTTGCCGGGCAAAGAATCATTCAATTGGCCCAGGAGATTGTTTCAGGCAAAATTGACGTCAGTCCATATCGCCTGGGCCAGGTATCGCCGTGCAGTTACTGCAAGTACAAGCCTGTCTGCCGGTTCGACTGGCAGATTAATGACTACAATTTTCTGGAATCGCTGAGTAAGTCCCGGGTTCTTGAAAGAGCTGAGGTGGTCGATGGCTGAGAAGAAGCTAAAATGGACCGATCAGCAGAAACGTGCGATTGGCGCACGCGGCAGCGACGTTGTGGTGACGGCCTCGGCGGGCACCGGGAAAACCGCTGTGCTGTCGGGCAGATGCGTCAACATCATATCCGACAAGTCAATATGTCCCGATGTCCGGAGCATCCTCGTGCTGACTTTTACCGAAGCTGCCGCCGAGCAGATGCGTTCGCGAATCGCCGGGCAGTTGAGGGATGCGTTTCTCGAAAAGCGGAATGACCATCTTCGCCGTCAGCTCATGTTGCTCCAGAGCGCCGATATAAGCACGATCCATTCGTTTTGTAAACGGCTCATCACAGAGTATTTCTACCGGCTCGGCCTGGATCCGACGTTTGGCGTGATTGATGCCGACGAGCAGAAACTGCTTAAAACAGAAGTGCTCGAAAAGACCATCGACGATCTCTGGCAGCAAAGCAGCATCCGGGGACCTCTTGAGCAGCTTTTGTACAGGCGGGACCTTCGAATCAATGATGGCTTTCTGACCCGGATTATTGAGCTTAGCGATTTTCTGGACGGCATTATCTCCCGGGAGAAATGGTACGAAAAGGCGGTACGACTTGCAGAAGTCACCAATCCTTTTGCAACCGACCTTGGCGAAAAACAGAAAAAAATCGTTGCTGCAAGGTTGCAGAACATTCTCGAAAAACTTGACCACGCCAGGGGACTCTGTAAAAGTCAAGGCGGCGATGCCGGCTGGGATGAGAAACTGCAGGAAAGCCATGTTGCGCCCGTTACGAAATGTATCGAAATATTGAAATCCGGCGATTGGGATAAGTGTGCCGAAGCGATAAGGAATTTCCAAAAGCCCACAACGCGTAAACCCAAAGGTCTGCCGGAGCCGATTGCCGCTCTTATTCAGAGCACCGTCAAAAGTGCCGTAAATGAATTCGCGGAGCTTTCTGAGCTTTCAATCGTTAATCCTGATTATCCTGACAGGTTTGGCGGCCTGGTTGGATCGCAGACGGGCGTGCTCGTTGAGCTTGTTAAGAAATTCGATCAGCTATACGGCAAGGCCAAGCGGGCGGTTAACTGCCTGGATTTCGCCGACCTCGAACATTATGCTTTGAAACTCCTGAGCGACCAGACCTCTCCGGGGGACAAGCCCGCTGCTTCTCAGACGGCCTTGGCGCTTCGGCAGAAGTACAAACATATAGCTGTTGACGAATATCAGGATATCAACGCCGTGCAGCAGAGGATACTCGAGATGCTCAGTCCCGGCGGCAATATCCTTGGAGTCGGTGACGGCAAACAAAGCATTTATGCTTTTCGGGGGGCTATGCCGGATATTTTCCTCGATCGGGTAAAACTGGCTTCGTCTGATCCCGGGAGTGCCCCGGTCAGCTTGCGTGTAGATCTCAATGTGAATTTCCGCTCAATGAAAGGGATACTCGATTTCGTAAACGAGATTTTTTCTCGAATCATGACGGAATCTTTCACCAGGATCGACTACGACGAATCTTCCCGATTGAAGCCTGCTCCGGCGGATAAATCCAAAACTCATGTGCCGGGCGGTGGGAAACATATTGTCGAGTTTCACATACTTGACAAAATCGGCAATAGCCGGGATTCACAAGGTGAGCGGAGTGAAGAGTCAGAAGATGAGAATCCGGATCTTGTCACTTCGCGCCAGACTCAGGCGGCAATGATAGCCCGGCGTATCAGGCGGATGGTGGGGGCCGATACGGGCAAAGCGGAGTTCCAGGTGATTGACGAACAGCAGGGCACTATGCGTGACGTCGAATATCGTGACATTGTCATCCTGATGCGGTCTTTGGCAAAAAAGGCGAATGATTATGTCGAAATATTCAGGTTGGCGGGAGTGCCCGTGAGTTGCCAGGCGACGGCGGGATATTTTGAGGCTACGGAAATCAGTGATTTTGTCGCTCTTCTGAAGGTGCTGGATAATCCCCAGCGGGACATCGAATTGGCAGCGGTTCTGAGAAGCCCGTTTTTCAAGGTCAGTGACACAGAGCTGGCAAAGATAAAACTGCACAACAGAACACAGCAGCGGCACAAAAGCTACTATGACTGTGTACTCGAATATTGTAAAGGTGGCGCGGACTCCGGACTGGCCGGCCGGCTCGAAAAAATACTCGCTCGGATTGGACAATGGCGGACGATTGCCAGAAGGGGCAACCTGGCGGATCTAATCTGGCGGATATATCGCAAGACCGGCTTCTTATCGTTTGTCTCGGCGCTGCCGAACGGCCAGGCGCGCCGGGCGAATCTTCTCAAGCTCCACGACAGGGCGATCCAGTATGAGGGGTTTGCCAGCAGCGCCGGCGTTCCTTCTCTGACGCGGTTCGTTGAATTCATTGAAAAGCTTCAGGAAGCCGGGCAGGATTGGGCACCGGCCGAGCCGCAGTCTTCGGCGGGGAATGCCGTTCGAATTTTGAGCGTTCACAAAAGCAAAGGGCTTGAATTTCCGGTTGTCTTTTTAGCCGAGCTGGAAAGCCGGTTCAATAAAAGGGATGTCCAGGCAGACTGCCTCGTCGATGCGGATCATACGCTGGGGCTGCAAATTATCGACCCGGATTCGAACAGTAAACTAAACTCGCTTGCACACCAGGTCATCGAAGAGCAAAAGGCCTCCATGGGACTGGCCGAAGAAATGCGAATCCTCTACGTCGCGACGACACGAGCGAAAGAACGGCTTATTTTAACTGCTACGGAGAAGCAACAAAAATGCCGGGAGATTATTTCAAATGGTTTATTTTTTGGCGATAAGCCCGTCCCCGACTGGCAGCTTCGTGCCTGCCGAAGTCCGCTGGAATGGATCCTTTACGGACTGTCCAGTCGAAAGATTCTGCATGAAGCGTTTGAAACCGGTTTGGCCCAGCGAGCTGTCGGCGACGATTTATTCGATTTTAAACTTCATGGCTGGTCCGATCAGAAACAACTGGCCGAAATAATCATGAGACTTAAGGCCGGCAAATCGACTCGGCCATCCGCGACCTCGAAAAAAACACGCCCCAAGCAGCAAGAGCCCCAACTGCTTGCCCAGGTGAAGGATTCGTTAGCCTGGCGTTATCGGTTTTCAGATGCGGCACTCCTGCCGGCAAAAAGTTCTGTTACGCAATTGACGCACGTCAACGATGAATACATGAAGTTTGATTATTCCGGTGCCCTAAATCGCCGGCCGCGTGCTTTGATAACAGCCGAGCCGGACTCGGGTGAGCCTCTCAATGGCCGGCTCATCGGCACTGCTACGCATCTTGTAATCTCAAATCTTGATTTAGCCGGGCCAGTCACCAGGGAATCGGTTGAGAAAACGATAGAAAAGCTTCAGGCGGACGGAGCAATCGTTCCTGCCGTTGCAGAGCGAATCGACGCCGAATCGATCCTGACATTTTTCGAAACCGAGCAGGGCAGGTTGATTTTCGATCCTGCCAATACAATCCGGCGTGAATGGCCTTTTACTTTCGCTCTTCCGGCGTCCGGTTGGGAGAATTCGTCTGCGGCGGAAGATACGATTGTCGTCCAGGGCATTATCGATCTGTTGGTTCTTACGGTTCAGGGCCTGGTAGTAATAGATTTCAAAACCGATAAGATAACGGCGGGGCAGGCCGAAGAACGAGCCGCATTTTACCGCCGGCAGTTGGAGCTTTACAGTAGTGCCGCTTGTGCCATCCTGAAAGACAAGCCGGCTGGCAGGTGGCTGTATTTTTTGACTCCGCGTGTTTCCGTAGAGGTGTAGAAATTATGGAAATATCCCGCTTTGGACGCAAGATCGCACAAACATCCGGTATTGGTCAACTGATGGAAGACCTGGGCATCGCCTATTCGCAAGGCCGAAATATTCTAATGCTCGGCGGAGGAAATCCTGCCCAGATTCCGAAAGTCCAGCAGTGCTTTCGAAGCAGTATGGAGAACCTGCTGCGCAACGGAGCCGAATTCGAGCGGGCCATTGGGAATTATGACCCTCCCAGCGGCAACCGGGAATTCATCGAGGCGGTTTCCGCCTTGCTCAGGAGCGAGCTTGGCTGGGCGATACGGCCGGAAAACATCGCCCTGACCAATGGCAGCCAGACGGCATTTTTCATTCTTTTCAACATTTTCGGCGGCGATTTCGACGGGCGGTCCAGCAGGAAAATCCTGTTTCCGCTGGCCCCGGAATATATTGGGTATTGCGATGTCGGCCTGGAGGACGATTTATTTGTAGCCAACAAGCCTCATATCGAGCATATCGACGATCATGTATTCAAATATCATGTTGATTTCGATAAGATTAACATTACCGACGAGATTGGTGCTATTTGTGTTTCCAGGCCGACGAATCCGACCGGCAACGTCCTGACGGATGCCGAAATTAAAAGGCTGAGTGAGCTTGCCTGCGTTAATGACATTCCATTGATAATTGACAACGCTTATGGCATGCCGTTTCCAAACATTATCTTCACGGAAGCCAAAGCCATTTGGAACGAAAATACGATTTTCTGCATGAGCCTTTCAAAGCTCGGCCTGCCGGCACTTCGCACGGGGATTGTTATCGCTAACGAAGAAGTCATTGGCATGGTCTCCAGAATGAACGCCGTGATGAGCCTCGCTCCCGGCAGCATGGGAGCGGCGATAGCGACGGACCTGGTCCGGACCGGCGAAATCATCAATCTCAGCCGTAACATAATCACGCCGTATTACCAGCAAAAAGCCCGGGCAACTCTGGAACTGGTTTACGAGGAGCTGGACGGGACCGATTTTCACGTGCACAAGCCCGAGGGGGCATTCTTTTTATGGCTCTGGTTTCCGAACCTGCCCATTACGACCAATGAGCTCTATGAACGCCTCAAGGCAAGAGGGGTTCTGATCGTCCCGGGCCATTACTTCTTTCCCGGACTTAAAGAAAAATGGCAGCATAAAAATGAGTGCATTCGTGTAAACTATTCACAGGACCCAGAGACCGTCGCGGCCGGCATAAAAATCATCGCCGAAGAAGTCAAACGAGCTTATAATGCCGCCTGAAATCCATAATTCCCGGCAAAGGATTATCCTTGTCCATTGATATTCTGTTTGTATAATGTCGAGTTGAAAATCATAAGCTATGATGAGTTTGGACGTTCTGCATGTATTTCGGATATAGAGGTAAAGAAGATGGGTAAAAGCAAGGTAATCAATATTTTCTTTGCTGCCATTTTAGCTGTGGGTTCGTTCGCATCTTCGGCGAGCGGCTGCTATGCCGTCGTAGTGGGTAAGGATGCTTCGACGGACGGGGCCGTTCTGTTGGGACATAACGAGCAGAATTACGGACCGCGTTTTCTGAATTTTCGAAAAATTCCCCGCATCGAACATAAGGCCGGAGAGATGCTAAAGCTTCTTGGAGGAGCCGAGATTCCGCAGGTAACAGAAAGTTACGCTTTTCTCTGGTCGGAGAATCCGGGCACTACTTACAGCGATGGCTACTTCAACGAGTGGGGCGTAGCCGTAGTCAGCGATGGCTGCCCGGACAAAGCGGAGAAACTGCAAAACCTCGAAGCGCGGGGTCAATTAGTCAAAGGTGGTATCGGGTATATGCTCCGCCGGCTTATCGCAGAGCGGGCGAAGACCGCCAGAGAAGGAGTGAAAATCGCAGGCGAGCTGATCGAGCGGGTGGGCTACCCCAGCTCGCGGACGCTGGTAATTGCCGATTCGAAAGAGGCCTGGCTTTTATCGATGAGCAGGGGCAAACACTGGGTTGCGCAGCGAGTGCCGGATGATGCGGTTGTGCTGCTGCCCAACGTTTATGTAATCGACAGGGTGAATCTTAAAGACACGAACAATTTTCTTGGCTCGCCGGACCTTATCGAGTACGCGATAAAAAAAGGATGGCATAACCCGGCGGGTGGTGAGACTTTTGACTTTTCGAAAGCTTACGGCCAACCGCAAAAAACCTTGATGGATCCGCGCCAGTGGCGCGGCCAGTGCATGGTGACGGGAAAAAAAATTGAAAAAGAACCCGACCGGAAATTGCCCTTCTCCATCAAGCCGGCCAGTAAGCTTTCCGTTAAAGATGTAATCTCAATTCTGCGATTTCACGGCGAGGGCGCACTGTGTAGTAATGAAACTCAGGAAGCAGCGGTGTTCCAACTGCGGCAAAGTATGCCGGTGGATATCGGCTGTATCTACTGGCGTTGCTCGGCTGAACCGTGCAGCAGCATTTTAACGCCCTGGTATTGTGGTATCACCGAGACGCCTCAAGAATACTATAAAGTGGTTGATGTGAAGGAAAATCTGACGCTGGAATGTCATTTTTCCGAATCGCCCGAAAAATTCAAGCTTGATGCCGGAATGGCCTGGTGGGTTTTCAAGGGATTGCAGGATAAAGTGAATGCCGATTACAGGGACCGTATCGCAATCATCCGGGCCGCATGTGACAAGTATGAAGAGAAAGTTCTTGCCGCTCAACCAAAGGTTGAAAACAAGGCGATGGAGCTTTACCGAAGCAATAAATTTGCTGCGAAGCGCTATCTGACGGACTATTCGAGAGCTGTTGCACTCGGAGCCGTTCAGAAGGCCCGTGAGCTTACTAAACAATTAGAGTAAAAATAATACAGTTACTTTTTTAATGGAGAGTTGTCGAAATGGCAAGTGCACCTAAAGCAAATGCAGTGGTTGGGCAATCAGGTGGTCCGACAGGCGTAATAAATGCCTCTCTGGTCGGCGTTATCGAAGAGGCAAACAAGCATCCGGAAATCGAAAATCTCTATGGCGCGATTCACGCCGTAGCGGGAATGGTCAAAGATGAATTCATCGATTTGAAAAAGCTCTCGGCTGAAATGCTGGAAGTTGTGGCGGCGTCGCCGTCTTCGGCTATCGGTACCAGCAGGGATAAGCCCGACGAAGAATATTGCGCGAAGATTCTTGAGGTTTTCAAAAAGCGGAACATTAGATACTTCTTTTACATCGGCGGCAACGATTCGGCAAATACTGCTTACATCCTTAACAAGATGGCAGATGAGGTCAACTACGACATACGGGCGTTTCACATCCCCAAGACGGTGGACAACGACCTGCTCGTAACCGACCATTGTCCGGGTTTCGGGACCGCGGCGAAGTTCGAGGCCTGCGCCCTGATGGGCGACGATCTTGACAACCGCGCTCTGCCCGGCGTGAAAATCGATGTGATTATGGGCAGGCACGCCGGCTTTCTGACCGCCGCTTCGGTGTTGGGCAGGAAACGGGATGACGACGGCCCCCATCTGGTATATGTTCCGGAAAGAGCAGTTTCGATGGAGAAGTTCGTCAGCGATGTCGTCGGAGTTTTCAAAGATCTTAAACGGTGCGTTGTGGCGGTAAGCGAGGGAATTTGCGATGTCGATGGTGTGACCTGGGCCAAGAAACTCGCTAAACAGGCAGAGACTGATGCGCATGGCAATGTACAACTATCAGGGACCGGCGCTCTGGCCGACTTTCTGGCAGGCCAGGTAAAAGCCAAGCTTGGTCCGAAGAAACGCGTCCGGGCCGATACCTTCGGCTACCTGCAAAGAAGCTACCCCGGTATTCAGTCGGCGGTCGATGTGGATGAAGCCCGGCGATGCGGTCGCGAAGCGGTCAAGCTGGCTATGGAGCAGGATAACGGTTCTGTTGCTATCAGGCGGACCGGCAACGGAAAGGACTACGCGGTCGAGCTGTTCCGCACCGAGCTGAAAAATGTCGCCGAGAAGACGAAATCGATGCCGGACGAATTCATTAACGCCGAAGGTAACGGCATAACCGATGCTTTCATTGAATACGCAATGCCTCTTACGGGCGAACTGCCTGAGACCGAATATCTGGGTAATCGTCCGAAAGTTTAAGCTGCTTTAACGATAGTTGCTATCGGATGCCTGAAATGATAAAGACCAAGATAATCGCTACGCTCGGCCCCTCGTGTGAAGAGGCCGGGATTATCGAGGCCATGATTGATAATGGTGTAGATGTTTTCCGCCTGAACTTCTCACACGGCACGCTTGATGGGCATGACAAATTGCTGGAAACGGTGAATGCCGCCCGCTCCCGGGGCCATCAAATGACCGCCGTGCTGGGCGATTTGTGCGGTCCTAAGATTCGGACCAGCCGTATCGAACCGGAGGGGCAGATGCTGTATACCGGCGATAAGGTCACCATTATGCCCGGAAATCAAGTCGGCACGGCACACCGCTTCGGCACGAACTACGAACATTTCAACCAGGACGTGGAAATCGGTCACCGCGTCTTTCTCGATGACGGCCAAATCACGCTTGGCGTGGTCGGTCGCGACGGCGATGATTTGGTCTGCCAGGTTGTCGATGGCGGCATTTTGTCCAGTCGAAAGGGAATCAATCTGCCCGACACCCTCATACGGATACCGTCAATCACCGAGTTTGACTGGCAATGCGTCGACTGGGCGATAAAGCGGAACCTGGATTTTCTTGCCTTAAGCTTCGTACGTTCGGCCGACGAGATTAACCAGCTCAAAGAGTATATTCGTAATGCCGGGGCGGATATCAAGGTTGTAGCTAAGATTGAGACGCCGCAGGCACTGGCACATCTGGAGCCTATCGTTACTGCGAGTGACGCCGTATTGGTTGCCCGCGGAGACCTCGGCGTTGAGATGGACCTTGCCGAAGTGCCATTGATACAAAAACGGATCACAAAAATGTGCCGGGACTATGGCAAACCTGTTATCGTAGCCACGCAAATGCTGCAGAGCATGATTGAAAATCCCACCGCCACGCGCGCCGAGGTATCGGATGTCGCCAACGCTATTATGGACTTTACCGATGCAGTTATGCTTTCCGGCGAAACCGCAGTCGGCAAATACCCCGTCAAGGCGGCACAAACAATCGAGCGAATAGCACGAGTAACCGAAGCATACCTCGATAAGCAGTACACGATCGTACAGCCAAAGAGCACAACTACGGAAGATTTCGTGCTCACCGCGGCAGTGGCTCGCAGCCTCGGGCAGCTTGTCGAGGATATCGACGCCAAGCTCGTGGCGGTCTGGTCGCAAAGCGGCTCATCGGCCCGCTTTCTCAGTAAGGCACGTATCGATGTGCCCATATTTGCGCTTAGCTCAGACGAAAGGTCCTGCCGGCAAATGTGCCTGCATTACGGAGTCATACCATGCTGCCGGCCAATCCCGGAGGACATCAGGCATTTCACGTACCTGGTCGATAAGCTCATTGTCGATAACAAGTGGGCCCAGCCCGGCGATAGAATAGTTCTTGTGGCCGGCCGGCCGCTTAGCGCCGCAGGCACCACCAACTCCATCCATGTCCACAACATCAACGCCTGAAATGGCAAAAGCCCGGCTTTTTGCGATTATTCAGAATTTGCTATGGGAATTTTGCAAATTGGCTTTGAATTGGGTTTGTTTTTTCATACCCCGCAGGGCGAAATATTGCCATAAAACCCTTTCATATAAGACCTTACGCTCAAATAACCCACCGGCAAAATGGCTTTGTTTTTTCAAAATGCTTTAACAACAACCCACAGAGTAAATCAGGGGGCAAAATAATATTTGCTTTGATTGGCTTTGTTTT
>CAZTDF010000071.1:0-19565 GCA_964612465.1 uncultured Pirellulales bacterium | reverse complement strand
ACACGAAGTCTTTGTGATAGAGGGTCAGGGCAGTATAAGACTCAAAGATGGTCAGGAGAAACTGCGACCAGGCCTGGCTGTGTTCGTCTCGGGAGGCGAAGAGCATCAATGGATAAATACAAGTAAAAACAGGCCGTTGGGCTTTGTATGCGTTGTGCCCAGAGGGGCGGAGGCAGAATTGAAACCGCCTTGTGAGTGATATACACATGCGCAGAATAGGTGCGAACGTCTATTCGACCATGTCTACCCTTAGCGTAGCCTAATGGGGCAGGCTTGACGATGGATAGGCAAACATCGTGTCAAGATAAAGCCTGCGGCAATCCCTACAATTGTATGCCGAAGGAAGAAGCTTGGGTTTGCTGTTCTATGTCAGTCGCGGGAGAAGATAATCATTGTTTGGCGACAAACTGAAGAAATTCCCGGACTCTCACCTTGTCACTGAACGAACCTTCAACCCGATCTCCATTTGAGAATCTAATGATCACTTCGTATTTGCGGAAATCACCGGAACTCTCAGAAATCTTATGTTGGTCGAGGAATCTGATTGCATCGTCAATTGTGGCAAACTCATTCAACGTGCCATAAAGCGGGACAAGAACAACCTTTTCAATCACGCGGTCCAATCGGCTACTAAGCACGGTAATAAACTCATTGAGTTGCTCCTGATTAGCAGCCACAAGATGTTGTTTGATTCTCTCCATCCGCCGTCGAGATGCCGAATCGATCTTCTTGACACATTTCCTAAAGACGACGTCCGGGGTACTCTCATCGAAGGCGATATCGATACCTTCAGCAGCAAAAGCGGCAACCAACGTGTCGTACGGGAAGTATAGAACGCGAAAGCCGAGCGACCGTAGCTGCTCAAGAGATCCTTTGGTGAAAATCCCTGAAAGAACGGCGCCAAGAAATGGATTCGACCACCGAAACTTTTCGGCCAGAGGCAAAATTGCTCCTTGGATTTCCTGTGCTTTGTTGCGCGAGTGCTTGGTGTATCGACGCCAAGCAACCTCAATGAATGCGACGGGAGTTCCCCTTGTCGTGTCTGTACCATCTTTCTCCAAGACATAATCCAGATCGTGGACATTGCCGTGGGCATCTTCCCATGTTACCTTCTTTCCATTCCTCGCTTCGCGTGATTTCTTCTGATGATCAAGATATAGATGTTTTTCCTCTGCAAATTGCGACAGGATTGGCCCCACGACAGCTTCGAGCAAATTGCCGATGATCTGTCCAAATTTGTGAGAAGGAGATTCGGCCATATATGCTTACCTTTCTATCCAGAGTCTACCTTCCTTTAAGGGAACTCTGTGTTTTCTGTTTTTCCACTTAATATTCCGATCTCGAATCTTCTCAAAAGAATAGGATTTGAAGCCTGCGGCAAGAGCTAATTCCCCCAACCACTTGTCAACGCTTAGGTAGACGCCATAAGGGGCAGAATCACCGACTACGAAACACACGAATGAGTCAGAACGACAATGGGCTCTCAACGCTCTGAACACTAAGCCCAGATCCCGAAAGTACGCAGCAGCCATGGTATGATAGTTCTTTCTTCCGCCTTTCGTTTTCCTAATTTCCTCCAACTTATGGCAAGCGATTGAAAGGTCTTGTCGGATTGGATCGACAACGGACTCTGAAAGTAGGTCATCAAGCACAAGTTTCTCAGCAGCTGCGTGCTGAGAGCACGAGCGAATAAGATGTCGGCGAACTGCTTGTTGAAGATCCCCCCACCCGCTGATCTCACCCCAGAACGTCATTTCCAATCGTGTGGAGTCGGCATAATCATAGTTGTTCGGATACGGAGGTGATGTCACAACGGCGTCTACCTGAACATTTGAACAGTTAATCGGTGCGCGCGCATCGGTCATAAGGACATGGCTCCTGGAACACCAGCCGTTACGCTGTGCGTACTCAACATCCTGAAGCATTTCGCTTGCTTTGGACTGAAACGCAACTAATGGTGTTTGAACACTTGATTTAGTCTTGTTGGGTAACACGTATTGCCACTGAGCTGTCCCCACGCAACTAGCGGTGCGTAAGATTGCTGTCAGTGCCAGCCATAGCAACTCCGATTCGGGAGTGCCTTCATCGAACTCGGCCACAAATAGATCGCGCATCGCAAATAGCATAGACAAGACTTTTGGTGTGTAGCATTTGGCCAGAAGCGGTGGCGTCTCCTCCAGCTTAACCGGAGAAGCTTGGGGAATAGAATCCGCATACTGCCGAAAAACCGACTTGAGAGTTGACAGATCAGCGTGGATACCACGGAGTTTTGCATTGGCAATCCGGTAAACAAACGGGTGTGTTTCAAAACCCCAACTCTGAATGTTTTCGGCATCGCAAGCAAGCAACGTAGTGCCCACACCACAGAAGGGATCCAAGACAGCGAATGAGCGTGAATCACCACAGCGTTCACGTACCAACCACCGGACCCAGTCGGAAGAGAAACCTGCAGAATATCGAAACCAACGGTGGACCGGAAGAACCATGTTGTCAACAAAAGCCCCGGAACGTCCATTAAGGCTGGCATGTCGGCTGGAGGCTACGGCATCCATGTCAAAAAGATCGGATTGGTATGAAAGAGATATCTTCATGTTCCAAGAGTACCATACCTTCTGTAATTTTTAAACCATGTTCTTGTAGCTAAGATTTGCCCGACCACCACGTCTTGGGAAATCCCAAGGCAACTACCTTTCAAATGGCGATTTTCTTTCGTTTTATGAGTGTTTTGTCCTTCCTCGATCTGCCAACTTATCCTTATCGGCTCTCACACGTCAGATTCCACCGCTCATGATGGAATTATGCGTTATGCCGGATCAAGTGTCAAATGTAAAAAAAACCTAAGTTTGACTGGCTTATTGAATCTCTTGTGGAAAATCAGGCTGCAGATAAGTTGAAATAATCGCTGATGCCGTCGGCGACTGCCTGGGCGAGACGGGTTTGGAAGGAGCTGCTTCTCAGCAGGGCGGCTTCGGTGCGGTTCGAGAGGTAGCCTAACTCGACCAGGACGGCCGGGCCGCGAGTACCGGTCAGGACGTGGTAACCGGCTGTCTGAACTCCAAAGCTGTTCAGGCCTGTGCCGGACATCGAACGAGCGATGGCACTGGCCGCACTGCGGGAGGATGACGACGCCGAACGTGCTACGTAAACCGTGAAACCCCGTCTTGAGCTTTTCGGAAATGAGTCTGCATGGATGCTAACAAACAAATCCGCATTGAGGTCGTTGGCTATCGCGGCACGATCCTCAAGCTTGACGAAGTAGTCATCCGTCCTTGTCATTTTGACTCTTAGCCCCCTTTGTTCGAGCAGCCGGGCGACCTTGTTGGCAACAGATAGATTGACGCTTTTCTCGTAAAAACCAAGAACACTCGTCGCGCCGGGATCCTTGCCGCCATGACCGGCGTCGATTACAACAGTTCCAGTCATCCTTCGAGGCACAGGCACGGGTGGGGGGGTATAAGTGCACATCGCCGAGCGTATTGTTGATACGAGCGACTTCGATACGTAGATTTGCCCGCCGGTTTTCTCGACTATCCCCACCGTGGTGACCGGCTTTGTATTGACGTAAATCTTTCCTCCGCTCAGCGTACAAATCATTACGGTATTCGCCGAGTTCTTCAAAGTCACATGCGTCTGCTTCGACTCGCTGACGCGCAGTCCCAGAGCCGCGGCAAGCTGGCGAATGCTGATTTTCTGTTCGCCCAGAGGCAGATTATCCTCAATTACGGGGCCATCAACAGCATTTTGGCAGCCTACGATAACTATAGCTGCCGAGGCAGCGAGCACAAATAGTTTTATTCGTTTACCCATTCCCGAGTTCATATCGGTATTTCCGGCCGTTTTTCATTAAACTCTTATTAATTTGCCAATGATAGCGGCAATTATCAATTCGATTCCCAACAGCAGAGCAACAGCCGGTCCAACCGAAAAATCAAGATAATACGCGAATAAAAGGCCGGATATCGATGCTGCTATGGCTGCTATCCAAATAATAATTAACTGTATACGAAGTTGCGAAGTGAAAACGGCGGATATTGTCGCCGGTATAATAAGGTACGCAAATACAAGGACCACGCCGCCCATTTGGACGGAAAACGTAATAACCAAACCAATCAGTAAATAAAAAACGAAATCCCAGAATATTGCCTTAGCTCCCTTTGAGCGGGTGTGTCGATAACTTTCGGAGAGGCCCATTAAAGGCTTTCGAACAAGATATAAACAAAAGCCGACTGCGGAAAAAGCTATCGCTCCGGTGACAACGTCTCGCCCATCTGTCCATAAAAGACTTCCGGATAGTATATGCTGAATGTGCAGGTGGCCTCCGGGCTGCATTCCAACCAGGAAAAGGGCTGCCGCAGCAGCGATCGCATAGGAAATTCCGATAATCGCTTCAATAGAGATTTGAACGATACAGGTTCGAGCTACGGCATAAAAAACCGCCATAACGAAAATGGCTGCCAGAGAGCATAAATATGAAATTGCCGAGTCCCCATGGACATCGAAAACAAGATGGGAAACGATAACGCCTACCGCGGCAACCTGAGCCAGTGCAATATCAACAAATATTACCTCTCTTTTCAGCACGTGTATACCGAGGTATCCTAAAACAGAACTCATCATAATACATACGAGAAAAGGTAAGCCGACTATTTGAATTAACTGGAGCATCGCCGAGTTCCTTTCTTATCAAACGAAGGCTTTCCGATTAAGCACGGCACGAAGAACCGCCGCACACACAAAAACCAGGCCCAAAGATAAAACCAAAGTGGGACCATACGGCATATTCAAGAAATACGATGAGCAAAGGCCCGCTAAACAGGCGGCAAATCCCACGCTCCAGCCAATAACTACAGCCCCGGCCCATTTTTTCGTAAACATAGCCGCTATAGCCGCGGGTATCATCAGAAATGCGTATGCCAGAAGGACTCCTGCGATAGGAACGATCAGCACGGTGATAATACCCTGAGTTGTAAACAGCAGAAAATCCCAGAACTTTTCGTTGCTCATCTTCTGTGGATTCTCAGCGAGCCCAATGAACTTAAGCCGAAATTTATAGTGAAAGAGCAATAGCAAGATATATGTCACGGCTGTTATACAGACCAGAGGCCAGGTTACCCACAGCATGGATCCCGAAAGGGTCTTGGCGACGTAGACTTCTCCGCCGCGGATTTTATCTGCCAACAAAAGGCAGGCCACCAGGCTCAGCACATACATGATACCTATGATTGCCTCACGAGGTATCACCTGGCGTTTTGATTTTATCAAGGTTAACAGCGTCGCGCCAAATAGTACGGCCGTCATCGAGGCTGCATACGACTGCATTGTGCCGTATTCTATCCCCAGGCCTATTGCCGCAAGGGCGCCAAACGCCGCCAACTGGTCGAGCACAAGGTCAGAAAATATTAAGGTTCGCCTGATGATGTGCAAGCCTATATAGGTATGCAAGACCAATACAACAGCGATTAACGCTATTTGAACCGAAAAGAACTGTACCGTTTCCACTCTTGTTGCCTCTGATTTTAAATCATGATTTTTTTAATATGCCTTTCTTTTCCACCGCCTTTAAGAGTTCATCCACCCAATAGTCGACCAGTTCAAAATAACTATCAATGCCTTCTGCTCCGCCGACATACAGCGGAACAATAACCGCTTCGGCATTGGTTCGGGACGCTACCGTTTTGATTTTCTGCTCATCGAAATAGTTCGCAGCCAGAATTATCTTTATGTCCCTTTCTCGCATGAGATTAATTAGACCGGTCACATGTTTGGGCACGGGCGGTATCCCCGGCCTCGGCTCGACAGTTCCCGCTTCCTCCAAACCAAAGAGACTAACAAAATATATCCAATTCTTATGATAAGTCACGATGGGAGTGCCTCTGAGCGGGAGCATCTTTTTCATCCAACCATCCAAAAACTCGATGAGCGGCTTTCCTTCGTATTTCCGCTCTTTTAGAAATGGGATCAGCCTGCCTGCTTCGGCAAGGCTGCAAAGGTTTTCACCGCCCAATATTTCCACCAGTTCTGCGCCAAATAAACGCTCGTCAATTTGCAGATGGAGTTTCTTCAAGTTGTCGAGATACATTTGTCTGCCCTGCGGATCGTTCTTCATCAAGCCCGTTGCTATGTTTTGAGCAACTATCTTCATGTTTAACGGACTGCAGGTAATATGCGGATTACCATGTATATGTACACCGCCCTCAACCCTTGACAGGACTTTCGGCTTCTCGCGAAGATTTATCCCCGCGGCGGCCGAAACATAGCCCGATTGGCCGCTTCGAATTTTGCGGTTCCCGGAGTTATCTATGACCGTCTGAATCCACAATTCCAGGTCCAGACCTGTAGTAACGAGAACATCGGCGTTTCGCAATGCTGTGGCAAATGACGGCTTGGGACGAATGAAGTGCGCATCCTGATCGCCCCGGACGATGGCTTTGACATTCACCCGCTCGGCTCCCAAAGACTCGGTGAGAAAGGCGTAATCCGGTAATGACGTGACAACCTGAAGACGGCCCTGTTGAACTGGTGAAGTTCGCGGTGTAGCGTATAGAGCAGCCAACGGAAGAACCAAAGCTGCTGTTAACATGCATAATAATTTTTTCATAATATCTGTGCTCCTTCCGTTAATAACGTTCATGCTTGTGTGGTCCGGCAGCGAATACACACTGCAACCAGACGACATGTTCCGGGTTATCTATTCCTATGCTGTGGCTGTAATCATACTCGATGCGAAATTTGACAAAGGGACTTTGCCACCAGGTAATATAAGGTCCGACTTGCCGGATGTACGGATCGTCCGACGCTACTGCCAAAGGTGACAACGATAACGGGCCGGACAGATTCGCATAGCCTTTGGTATCGGGAACATAATAGTCATATCTTATTCCAATATCCACCGTGCGAGAGACTTTGGACTGAAGATAGCTGTACAATCCCCAGGCATTGATGTTGTCTGTGCCGGAACCGTCCGGTGCAAGGAGTCTTTTATTCAGCAAATACACCTCACTTCGCCATTCCACATTTCGATAGCGCATTTTTTCAGTTGGTTCCCAAAGGACGGAAAAATCCGAACCCAAAACAGTTGTTGTTTTGCTGCTGCTTTCTTCGGTGCCGCCCAGCATGTCCCACTCATTATTCCACCCCAGCAAGCCGCTAAGCCCCCATTCCATATAGGTATCTTTCGACAGGTCCCGGTAGTTCTTGTAGTGAGCCAGAAGGCTGGGTCTATTACCGGCATTTTCATCGAACAAACGGTTATTTGATCCGTCGGTGACCTGGAAAGTAAACTGCTGTGATGAAACACCGGCAGGGGGCATCATCCAATCCAGGGACAGGCCGGTTTGATTCAATCCGCCTTCTCCGAAAATTTTCCGAAGGGCCAGAGGAAAGTCGACCTGCTCCAGGCCGTGTTTGTGCCATCGATTGACCACACCGAACTGCTGTCGGAATTTACCGAGTGTCACATTCAAATCCTCATGAACGTTATATAATGTCAAATATGCCTCACCAAGCTCGGTTTCTCCTTCATGAAATTCCACAGCACCCTTAAATCTTGAATAAGGATCGAGCCAGGATTCGAGGTGAACGCCAAGATTGCGAAAGCTAAAATCGCTGTTCTGATCGCTCGCGGCATCGTCTCTATATGAGAAAAGTAAATCACCTGTGACGCTAATTTCCGGATTCAAAGCCTGCAGGCCAAGAGCTCCTGACGTAAAGGTTTGTTCTTCGGATTCCTTTTCGGCGGTAGTTTCTTTTGCAGCTTCGGTTTCAGCTAAGTTTCGCAGCGATTGAATCTCCGCCTCTTTTTCAGGCTCTCCGGATATGACGCTGTTTTTGTCTATTCGTTCTTTTAGAATACGTATTTCAGCATCGTATTTTCTTTGCATTTCGTTGATGCGCTGCTGCAGTTCCAGAATCTGTTGGTTTGGTTCTTCGATAGAATTTACATCCTCAGTTTTATTTTGTGCAAACGCAATATTCTGAAAAACCACCAGTACAAGCGGCACTAACACTTCAACAAGTCTCTTCAGCATCTTATGCTCCTTATAATGCCTGTTAGACGAAAAATAATCACTCAAACGTGGGATAAAAAAATTCAGGATATCTGTCACGCTTGAAAGTGTTGGTAAAATATATATTTTGGCACTTAAAGAACTGTCGGAGGTGGCCGCGGATTGAATTGCTGATGGTGAAATTGTTTTATGTAAATAGCGGAATGAAAGTTGACGTAACACTCAATTTGGCCGCCCATTTCGATTGCAGGTTCCGGCTCCAGAATAAATTTGCCGGGCGAGATGAGTAACTGCTGACAAATTGAGCAGTGTTTTGAATCATGCTCTTCGGGATGAGTGTCGCTTAGAAGGTGCAATTGCAACGTGACTCCTGTGGTCATAGCCACAAAGCATATAATCGCAAGCGTAAGAACACACTTTCGAGCTAAGCGCACCAAATTGTAATACTCCACAAAAACTCTATTGCGTTTTCAAGCACACGCCGGGCAAAGGCCTTCGAGCCGGACCTGCTGGCGGCGGATGATATAACCTTTATGCGGGCTTTTTGCCATAGGCAGCGAAATTTCCATCAGGCAGGTTGTTTCCCCACAGCTCGTGCAGGTAAAATGAGGATGGCATTGGCTCTCAGTGCAGTTGTGGGCTAATTCAAAATGCCACGCTCGCTTGTCTATAAAGGCCTTATGTACCAGCCCTACGCCCAGCAGGCTTTCGAGGGTTCGGTAGATTGTGACCTTGTCGAATTGATTTTTTCCCGATCGCCTGGCAATCTGGTCATGGCTGAGAGGTTTGCCCGCCTTCATAAGCACTATTAGTATGGCGACTCTGCCGGCGGTGCAGTAAAGCTTCGCGGCCTTCAGCATTTCGCGTGCTTTTATTTCCAAATTTGACTTTGTCATTTTTGCTCCCGTGCCGTTTCTTAAGCTCGAATTTCTATTCTCCTTTAATGGTGGTGTCCGTGTGGCAAATCGCGCTTCGAGTTAACAAATAACAGCGGAAAAACAATATCGCTAATACAGCATGGCAGCCAAACCGCAATAAACAGAACCACAAAGATACCTAAAAGCATGACAGTTGTCAGTTCTCGATGCGTATTCATCAGAACGTGGAATGAGGAGGCCCAGGTACTGATCAGAACGTGGCCGGCGTGCGGGAATCTGGTCCGGGGCCAGAAATAAGCGATGAAAATCCCCAGCAATGCCGCCGGATTGACCAGATACCAGTCCTCGATAAAGCCCAAATGCAGTCGCGCCCGGATACCGGGCGTTCCCTTGCTCGATTCGGACCCCGATCCATTCTCATGGTGAACATCCTCATCGTTGCTGTGGCCGGGTGCCTCATCATGCTCGTGCAGGTCCGCATGCACGGGAACAGCCACTCCCAAAATGCTCTCGCCGAAAAAAGGAAGGACACAATCGCTCAAAGTGGCGATGCCAATGGAGCCAATATAGCCTATGAGAAGGATCTTCACAAAACCTGCCTTGCCTTCATAAAGTTTGTATAGCGAAGCGGTTACGATAGCCGAGAGAACCACGTGACCCGGGTGAAACACCTGGAAGAGCCGGTGATTCATCTCCGGCCCGACATTCCTGAACAAGAGCATACAAACCAGCCCGGTAGCGGCTCCGAAAAGCGTAAACGGGGCGTGGTTTTTCAATTCTGATAAAATGATTGTTAGTTTTTTCCGTGGCTGCACTTAGTTCTTCTCCAACATTTATCTAATGATATTTTCTATAAGATCAAATTATCCTACCGGCTATACGTAAAATATGCAACTTAGTTGCAAATATTTTGTCAGATTTTTTCTGCAAAGGGAATTTAAAATCATAAAACGGGGCTGGACTTGCATTTTGCACAGGTCAAAAAGCATTGCAGATTTCCCTCTTTAAGGGTAAATTAAGCATTTCATGAGAAGGCTTAAGGTAACTGGAGGCATTTTTGTGCAGAAGAATATTGTATTTAAACAGCGGCGGGCGGAGAAAAATATTCTCATACTGCTGTCGTTGGTGGTTGTTTCGGTATGTTTTGGCTGCCAAAGCAACGGCAGATCTTCCCGGCCGCTTATCGGCATTACGAGCGTTTATCACGTAGACGAGGACAACGGCTCGGTTTCAACTGTGACCGGCTTTGATTATGTGAAAGCCGTAGCCGAGAACGGAGGCGTGCCGGTAATACTGCCGACCATAACCGATGAAGAGATTTTGCTGCGATATGTAAAGGAGCTTGATGGTCTGGTCCTCATCGGAGGCGATGATATTCCACCTGATGCTTACGGTCAGCAGCCGCACGAAACGGTTAAGGTAATGCCAAACCAGCGATATGATTGTGAAAGGCAGCTTATCCCGGCGTGGTTATCCAGCGGCAAACCCATACTCGGCGTTTGTCTCGGTATGCAGTTCACGAACGTTGTCTCAGGTGGTACGCTCATCCAGGACATTCCTTCGCAGGTAGGGACAGAGGTGGCCCATCGCCAAAAGTATCACCGTGTGCGAATCGAGCCGAACAGCTCATTGGGAAAATTTCTTGACAATGAAGAGGCAATGGTGTATTCAAGTCACCATCAGGCGGTCGATAAACTCGGAGAGAATCTGAAGGTTATCGCTCACGCCGATGATGGTGTCATCGAAGCAACCGAGCGTGTCGAAGGCGGCTTCGGTTTGTTCGTGCAGTGGCATCCGGAATCTATGAGTGACACCGCTCATCGCGACGCTATTTACGGAGCCCTGGTTCGTGCGGCTGCACAGACAAAAAGGGACTTACGAAAGAGCGGGCAAAACTGAATGAAAATCATCCAGACAATATCACAGTTCCAGCATATCCCAAAGGGCTGCGTGCTGACCATTGGGAATTTCGATGGTGTCCACGTCGGCCATCAGGAGATTTTGGCCGTCGCCCGACAAGCTGCCGAAACAAATGATGCGGAATTAATAGCGATGGTTTTCGATCCGCATCCGGTTGCTATTCTGCATCCGGAAATGGCACCGGGGGTGCTGACTCCCCTGGACATCAAAAAACACCTGCTGGCAAAGTGCGGCGTAAACAGGCTGATCGTGCTGAGAACCAACCGCAAGCTGCTCGACCTGTCACCCGAAAATTTTGTAGGACGGTTTCTCATTGAGCATATTAAACCGGGCGTGATCGTTGAGGGCGAAGATTTTAATTTCGGCGCGGGACGGGCCGGCAATATCGATACACTGGAGAAACTCATTACGGTCAAGGGCTTCGAAGTACGCGTAATCAAACCGAAAAAAATTAAACTTTCCACCGGCCAAACCGTCAGGGTTTCGAGTACGATGATTCGCTATATGCTCGAAGGCGGCCACATAGCCGACGCCGCTGTTGCTTTAGGCAGGCCTTATCGAATCGCCGGGAGAATTATACATGGCCGCGGGATCGGGATAAAACTGGGCTTTCCCACCCTGAATATGAAAAAACCAAAGCAGGTTATTCCCACCGAGGGCGTTTATGCCGGTTTCGTGAAAACCGGTGAATACATCGATGACGCTCTGACTTCCAAAGAAAAACTTCCTGCCGTTTACAGTATCGGCCAGGCAAGGACATACGGCGATGATTTTCCGCTGCTGATAGAGGCGCATCTGCTGATTAAAGACGTCGGAGATATGATAGGTCACTATATGACAATGGATTTCATTCAACGTATTCGCAACCAGCGCAAATTCAAGACTCCAGAAGACCTTTCCAAACAAATCGCAAAAGACTGTCACCAGGCAAGAAGAATATTGTCTGCACAGGGGCGAATTTTTGCATCTGAATAAGATAGGAACCGCTCCCTCACTGTCGTGGCTCTGAGCACGGCTCTCATGGCGATTCGGCTAAGTTCCTTCCCTTCTGCCAAGGGTAATCGGTCAATGCGAACCGTATAAGTTGCCGGCACCAAATTACAGACTGTTAGAATGTTATTTCTTCTTAGCTTCAGCCTCTTTGGGCTTTTGAGACCTGGCTATCAGGAGCTGCACTACGGCACCAATTCCCACCATTGAAAAATATGTCACCGTCAGTGCGAGCCGATGTTCTCCGAATGCATTGCACATCTGAAAGCCGGCCGCCATGAGCAGACTCTCGATACCCACAAGAACCAACAGAGCCCCCACAACACTGCAGCACAAAGCAATTACAAATCTCTTGATAAGCCAGACCAGAAGCAAGCCACCGAGGCCTCCGACAACTGTGGACAGCAGAAGCTTCCATTTATACGGACTCATAGTACCCAACGTGTCCTTCAACATCGCCTTGAGCTTCTCAAAGAAACCGTCCTGCTGCTCTGAAATCTCATTGACATAGGATAATCGCATGGTTGAGTCCATCTGGCTGAACGAGCTGACTGCCACAAGCTCCGGCTCTGTTTCCTGTTCCTGTTGCTGAGCGGGACTTCCCAGAATCGTGCTCGAATAGCCGGTCCCTGCCGCCAGGGCGAAGACAATTATGGCAAGCACTATGATTATGATGTTTCGAAGAAGAACTGCCGTAACACAGAAGACGGCAGCTCCTATACCCATGCTCAACAGCGAGCTTACATCAAACCATTGAGAAATCAGCAAGCCGCAAAACGATCCCACTGCGGCCCCGAGGATTCCGATGATTACCGAACTGAAATATGTGCCCGCCAACCAGAGCAGCAGGCCGGCAATTGTCGCTACCGCCCCAACGCCGAGTAACGTCAGTAGCTGGGCTTCCACACAGATCGTCTCGATCCTGATAAGCAATTCATACATGACCGGCTCCCGAATATATATTTACCAACCATCGCTACATTGCCTCGGCCCACTCTTGACGATATCTGGCCACACCAGTTATACCATTCATAACTTTCCTGTCCAGCATCAGAATCATAAACGCCGGATTCGGCCTAAACATCGCAAGCCTGCACGGCCTGCACGAGCGATTTCATCGGATCTCGCGTAGGGGTATACTCGTGGGCAACATAGCCCTGATAGCCGGTCTCGGCAATTGCTCTCATAACCGCGGGGTAATAAATCTCCTGGTTCTCGTCGAGTTCATGCCGGCCGGGAACACCGGCGGTGTGGAAATGCCCGATCATGTCGATGTTCTTGCGGATTGTGGCTATCAGGTCGCCTTCCATGATCTGCATGTGGTAAATGTCGTACAGCATTTTGAAGCGCGGCGAGTTGACGCGCCGGCACAGTTCAAAGCCCCACGCGGATTTATCGCACATGTACCCGGGGTGGTCAACTCTGCTGTTGAGCAGTTCCATGCAGATAGTCACGCCGGCATCCTCGGCGATCTTGACCGCCTCCTTGAGGATGGTATGGCAATTATCCATTCCCTGCTCGTCGCTGATTCCCTCTCGGTCGCCGGCCATACAGATTACGTTAGGCCACTTATACTCGGCCGCCGCTTTGATGTTATTTTTGAAATCTTCGAGGAATTTAGAATGCATCGATTTATCGTTAAGGCCTTTTCTAATCGAGCCGGCACCGGGCACCATCGTCGCTACGAGTCCGTGTTTCCTGAGCGTGGGCCAGTCATTTTGGCGCACCAGGTCTCTGCCGACCAATCCCATCTCTACGAGAAGTGTTGCCGTTTGCTCGGCATCCAGGCCGGCCCCTCGCAAACAGCCGCCACAGATAGATTGTTTGATACGGCCCTTCTTAACGACTTTTTTGGTTTGGCCCCTCACAACCCGGGGCAATCCTGCCAACACAGACGAGGCGCCGACAAATCCTGTCGCGATTGTGAGAATCTCGCGGCGTGTAACAGAGCAGCTCTCGGCAGACTTTTGAATATCCAAACACCTGTTAATACGATTCATTTTATATCCCTTTCTATAATTCAGCTTTTACAAAAATCGACACCGCCCTGGACGAACGATGCGTCAGGACCACTTCTACTTATATTAGGCAACTAAGCAAGATTATGCTATGCTATCGGGTAAGTACGGACTTGTCAAATTATGGCCGGGCAAAAAGAATCGGGAATCGACCGCTATGAAAAAGCAAAAAATCAAAGAGCTTATCAAAGTCAGCAAAGATGTAATTGCAGATGGTTCGCTGGAAAACGGGGCAATTGTTGCCGCTAATTCAGATAAGGCAATCTATCCGGCTACCACCCAGGATTACCGCTACGTTTGGGTACGGGACGCGGCTTATGTGTGCATGGCTGCCGATCTGCTGAAACTCAGAGACATCCCGGAAAGGTTCTTTGACTGGTGCCTCAATCGAGCAGAGGATTTTAAGGAAACGGGCTTTTTCTCCAATGCATATAATGTCAATGGGACGATTCACGGCACATTGATTCCGCCCGATGGGCCGAAAGTGCCTCGACACCTGCGGGAAAGTTGCATCGATCTGGTACACAGCGGAACACAATTCCAGCCGGACCAGAGCGGTTCTTTATTAATCGCGATAGCTCACCATATAAAACATTTCGACGCTGAAGTCTCTCAATTCGAAAAATTGATAGAGAAAACCGCCTCCGGCATCTGTCGTTCATGGAAGGGCGATGCGTTTGTTTTGCCCTGTTATGATTTATGGGAGGAAAGATGCGTTCTTCCCGAACATCGAGGTTGTCACACCTACTCGTTAGCGATGTGCATCGCCGGACTCAGAGCGGCAATCGAGCTGCTGGGCAAAAAGAGAAAGTGGCTGCAAACAGAAAAGGAAATGTCGAAAACTTTCGCGGAGATTTATTCGGGCAGCACAAAATCCATTCCGAGGACATATCGTAGGGGAGCGATAGCCAAAAATCGTAAAACAAGAGCAGATGACTTGAAACCCGATACGTCGCTGCTGGGATTGGTCTACCCCTCGGGGATATTGGACCCGCAGGATGAGAAAATGAATAGGACCGTTCGTGAAATAATAAAAACGAACACGACGGATAGCGGAGGCCTGTTGAGATATCCGGGCGACAGATATTGCGGCGGAGTTCGAAATGGATGGGTGACACTTACCGGCGCTGGGACATGGCCTTTGCTCAGCTTTTGGATGTCCATCTACTACAGCCTTTGCGGCGACAATAAAAATGCGAGAAAATTCTTCGACCGGCCTGTCGAGCAAATAGATAAATACATTCCCGAACAAATATTCGAAGATAAATCTCGCCCGTCTATTACTCCGCTGCTTTGGTCTCATACAATGTTTGTTATAGCGGCGAAATATTTAGGGCATATATAGCGGATCGAGGTGTTGAATTTCTATCGAAATACAATTTACGAAAGGTATAAAGATGTGGGAAAACAACGTAAAATTCTCAAATAGATTGATGCTGTCATTGTTCGTTCCTGCGATGTTGATATATATTGCTGCAGAAGTGGATGCAGGTAACCGGGAAGCAGCAAGCGGACAATCAGTGACATCGACCAATCGTCCTATGCGAAATCGGCAGGCCCTGGCAATAATTGTCGGCCAGAGCGAAGGCGACCTGCAGGGTAACGATGACAAAGTCATCCAGGCCGGCATTGAATACCTGCACCGGTTGGGCGGAGGCACGCTTAAAGTTCTGCCGGGCGTGTATAACCTGCGGAATGCAATCTATCTGCGGCCCAACGTCACCCTGCGAGGCTCGGGCGAAGAAACCATCCTCAGAAAAGCCGGCAGCGTCGTGACCGCCCTGGCGAGGGATTCGGACTGGTTCGAGTACGGCGTTCAAATAGAGGACACAAAAGGATTCGTACCGGGAGGAGGAGTCATGCTCAGATCGAAAACGGGCCCCGGAGACTGGCAGTACGATGTGCTGCGTGCCACGGTCACCGCCATTGAAGGGGACGTAATCTTTTTGGACCGGCTGACCGAAGAGAATTTCTGGCTGGAAAAAGACGCTACGGCTGCGACTATCTTCCCCATTCTTACCGCTGAAAACGTGGACGACGTTGTTGTGGAGGATATTGTGCTCGAAGGCAACCGCGATAAAAACGAGCACATTAACGGCAACTTCGCCGGCGGAGTTTTCATCCAGCATTGCAACCGGTGGCACTTCAAAAATGTCACTTCCCGAAACTATAACGGCGACGGTTTCAGTTTTCAGGTCTGCGATGATATCCGATTCGTAAACTGCAAAGCGATAAACAACGCCGATTTGGGATTCCATCCCGGAAGCGGCTCCCAGCGGCCCGTCTTCCAAAAGTGCTTGTCCCGGGGCAATAGTCAGGGGATTTTCTTTTGCTGGAGCGTTTCCGATGGACTTGCAGAGAATTGTGCTTTATTAGAAAACAGCAGATATGGAATCAGTATCGGCCACCGTGACACGGACAACATTATTCGGCAATGCACAATCGAGCGTAACGGCCAGGTCGGGGTACTGTTTCGTAATGAGGCAAACGAATTTCGCAGCGGCAGCAGAAACAAGATCGAGAATTGTATCATTCGAGATAATGGTTCGAAAGCCCAGGGGATTGGCATCGATATTCAGGGAGAAGTCCGGGACATCGCCATTCACAACACAAGAATTGAAAATGCAGCGGGCAAAAATCAGAATATAGGCATTCGTATCGGCCGGGATGCTGAGCGAATCATGCTGGAAGGGAATACTTTCGAGAATTGCCCGGTGACAATTAAAAACCTGCGATCCGAAAAAGACTGACTGGGAATCATCTAATACTAATTGTGATTAAGATTTGCGCCTTTGTCATTTCGACCGGAGGGCTATGAAGTAGCTCGAAGTGGAGAAATCTATTAAAAACAGATTTCTCGACTCCGCTTCGCTGCGTTCGGAATGACACGAACAAGCGCATTGATTATGTACAATTGGTATAATGCGTTATTTCCGCCCGTCAATATCAAAAATGTGGAACTTATAAAACCGGTTTGTCATTTGCATGTCGGCTTTGTTTTTGGTAAGCTCTCTTCTAAACATAACCGAGTTTTAAGACGGAACGTAAACAAATCAAATTATGAAAAGGGCTTTTAGATAACCGTTGAATATGATAAGATAAGTATATGGACAAGCTCGTTTCACACGATCGTAAGGAAGAATCAGCAGAGGCCAAGGTCCGCTGGTTTCGGTCTCTGGCGATGTCCGAACGTATGGAGATGCTTTGCTCATTCACGGATCTGGCCCTGACCGCCAATCCAGGCCTACAGGAATACAAACATGCTCAACCGGTTACAGGACGTATTCAGGTGCTTTCAAAAACATAAGATCAAGTACCTTGTAATAGGTGGAATCGCCTCTGTTCTGCACGGCGTCCCCAGGGCCACTTTTGATCTGGATATTCTCATTGAGGCCACATTGGAAAATGCAAAGCGTTTACTTGACGCCCTTATGGATGCGGGACTGGCTACAGCATCGCTAACTACGCCTGAGGAGATTCTTGCTCACGAAATCACTATTTTCAAAGATAAAGTCCGCATCGACGTGCAAACATCGACTCCCGGAGCAAGCTTCAAGGAGGCATGGAAACACCGTGAGGTTATGAAATATCAGGGGCAGGAATTCCTCGTCATATCGAAGGCTGACCTGATTTCTTCAAAGCGTGCCGCCGGCCGTGATGTTGACCTTGAAGACGTTCGCTTGCTTGAGCTTACTGAGGATGAGGAAAATGCAGAATCGTCAGGTGAGCCTGACGGCAAATAGTATCAATAACTATACGTCTAATATTTCAGGCCAGCCATATCGCAGCATTGACAAATTGTTTATAAAGGAGTTACCGATGAAACGTAGGAATTCAAAGAGCTTAATCGATGCCGTTATGACGCCGGGCAGGCTTTTGCAAATTATGCTCTGTTTCTGTCTCCTGATTGGACTTAGCGGGCGGGCGAGCGCCGGGTGGGAGCAGGTTAGCGAAATTCTGAGCCGGATAAAGGCCCCGCAGTTTCCGAATCGGGATTTCAACATTACGGATTACGGTGCCGTCGCGGATAATGAAAAGGATTGTACCGAGGCCTTCAGGCGAGCAATATCTGCCGCCCACGAGGCAGGCGGCGGCCGCGTCATTGTCCCTGCGGGCTCGTTCATGACCGGGCCGATTCACCTGAAAAGCAACGTCAACCTGCACGTTTCAGACGGCGCAATTATCAACTTCTTTGTAGATCCCAATAAATATATGCCGGTCGTCTATAGCCGATTCGAGGGCATCGAGTGCATGAACTACTCACCCCCGGTCTATGCGTATGAGCAGGAAAATATCGCTATAACCGGCAAAGGAACTCTCGACGGCAGAGCAAGCGACGAAAACTGGTGGCAATGGAAACGGACACAGAGCGGTGATGTCAAGACATTAGGAAAACTGGGTGACACGGGCGTTCCTGTTTCGGAGAGAATCTTCGGGGCCGGCAAAAAACTGCGCCCCAATATGATCCAGCCCTACAAATGCAAAAACGTCCTGATAGAGGATGTAACAATTAAAAATTCGCCCATGTGGCACATCCACCCCGTGCTCTCGACTAATGTCACTGTCAGGGATGTTCGAGTCATCGGACACGGTCCCAATAACGACGGCTGCAATCCCGAATCCTGCAAAGACGTTCTCATTGAAGGTTGTTATTTCGACACGGGAGATGACTGCATCGCCATCAAGTCGGGCAGAAACAACGACGGCAGGCGCGTGAACGTGCCCAGCGAAAATATCGTTATTAGAAATTGCCAGATGAAAGATGGGCACGGCGGCGTGGTCATCGGCAGTGAAATGACGGGAGGCGCCAGGAATATCTTCGCCGAGAGCTGCACGATGGACAGCCCGAACCTGGACCGGGCCCTGCGGATCAAAACCAACTCCGTTCGAGGAGGGACAGTCGAAAACATTTACATGAGAAACGTCACAATCGGCCAGGTCGCCGAGGCGGTGCTCAAGATCAACTTCAACTATGGCGAAGGTGACGCCGGCAAGTTTACGCCGACCGTTCGCAACATCAACATGGAAAACGTCACCAGCGGTAAAAGCAAATACGCCCTGTCCATAAGCGGCTACGAACGCTCGCCGATAACCGGCATCAACCTGAAGAACTGCACTTTCGATAACGTAGATAAATCCAACATCCTTATTGGAGTGAAAAACCTGGCTATGGAAAACGTAAAGATTAACAGCAAGGTCCAGAAATAAAATATGAAGGTGTGCAGTGCACACCCTACCTGTCTCGGCAAGAAATATGAACCGCAGAGAAAGATAGTTTTATGAGGAAAACAAATAAAAAACGAATACCCAAATTCAAGAATGAAGACGAGGAGCGTGAATTTTGGGCTACACATTCACCTTTGGATTTCTTCGATAAAAGAAGTGTCCAAAAGATAACACTCCCGAATCTAAAGCCATCGGTCAAAACAATTTCAATTAGACTACCGGAAATGATGTTAGAACAACTTAAGCTTCTTGCGAACAAGAGAGATATACATTATAAATCGCTCTTAAAAATGTTCTTGGCCGAAAGATTAGACGCTGAATTGAGGCCGTCAACAAAATATTGAAACACATCTCGTTTATGGCACATCCAGCGTGCCGGGCGCAGATTTGGATTGCAAAGGATTTGCATATGGTAAGCAATGACAATTTTAAGAAAGCAATAGATCTAATAAGCAAATCCAGGTGTATCTTAATCACCTCTCATACCAAGCCGGATGGAGATGCCTGCGGATGCGTCTCGGCGATGT
>CAZTDF010000070.1:8139-19762 GCA_964612465.1 uncultured Pirellulales bacterium | reverse complement strand
TAGCCCCCAGATTTATCTGGGGGTTGAAAGACCGATTTGAAAAAACAAACCCAATTTCCGGAAGGATGAATTGGCGTAAAGTCTTATGTGAAAGGATATTATGAGGAAATATGGAATTAAGGGCGGCGAAAAACAAACCCAATTCAAAGCCAATTTCAAGGCCGCACTCAAAAGATTGGCAGGAAGATAAAGTGGCAGAAAAGATGAAAAAATGTGAATTTTCGCCCCAATTCAACCATTTTCGGCACCTAAATCGTCGTATTTGGTTCGAAAAGGAATATCCGGTTGAAGATTGCCCTGTAAATTTCTGTGGCAAGGCTCGCTTTTAAAAGGTTTTCCTTTTTTTTCGTTCTTGATTTTACAGCCCGGCAGGGATTATAATCTGTGTTTTCTTAACTGGAGTATACAGGTTCTAAAATAACTAAAGTGAACTAAAGTGCATAAGCTTCTTTCCAACTTTAGGCACTCTTAACTTTAGGCACTTTAGGCACTCTTGATTTTAGGCACTCAATTTTGGAGAAACAAACATGGTGCAGAAACAAAAATTAACACGACGAGAACTTTTAAGGAGTTCGGCATTGGCGGCCGGAACGCTGGCTTTGACCGGCTCAGTCGTTCCTTTGGCCGAAGCAAGAGGCAGTGATACGATCCGCGTAGGCGTGATCGGCTGCGGCGGCAGAGGCTCCGGCGCAACACACGACTGCATGAATTCTTCGAAGGGCGTGGAAATCGTCGCCCTGGCAGATGCGTTTGGTGATCGCCTTGCGGGTTTGAAGAAGCAATTCAAAGTCCCGAACAACCGCTGTTTTGTGGGCCTGGATGCATACAAGAAAGTGCTGGCGCTTGACGATGTGAACATGGTCATCCTGGCGACTCCGCCCGGCTTCCGCCCGAAGCAGTTCGCCGCAGCTATCGAAAGCGGCAAGAACGTCTTCATGGAGAAACCGGTAGCGGCCTGCCCGGCGGGGATTAAGATGGTCATCGAGGCCTCAAAGAAGGCCAAAGAAAAAGGCCTGGCCGTGGTCGCCGGTACGCAGCGCCGGCACGAACCGAAATACGTCGAGACCATGAAAAGAATCCACGACGGAGCAATCGGCGATATCGTCTCGGCACAGTGCTACTGGAACATGGGCGAGCTTTGGGTCAACAGGCGCCAGTCCAATCAGAGCGATATCGAGTGGCAGATTCGCAACTGGCTGTACTTCACATGGCTCTCGGGCGACCACATATGCGAGCAGCACGTACACAATATCGACGTGATTAACTGGGCGTTCGACGAGCTTCCCGAGCGGGTTCACGGCGTTGGCGGCCGGCAGTTCCGCACGGGCCCCGAGCACGGCAACATCTTCGACCATTTCGGCGTCGAGTTCTTCTATCCCAACGACGTGCGAACCATCAGCATGTGCCGGCAAATCAAGGGGACCACGAACAATGTCAGCGAACGCGTGGTCGGCACCAAAGGTCTCAGCGACTGCTCCGGCATCATCAAGGGCGAGAATCCATGGCGCTACGAGGGACCGAATCCTAATCCGTACGTAGTGGAGCACGCCGACCTTATCAAGAGCATCCGGAGCGGCAACCCGCTTAACGAGGGCCAGCGAATAGCCGAGAGCACGCTCTGCGCGATCATGGGTCGCGAGTCGGCCTATTCCCGGCAACAGTTCAATCGGTCGTGGTTCATGAGCAGGTGCACGCTGGATCTTTTGCCGCCCGATGACCTGAAGCTGAGCGATTCCAAACCCGTGCCGCCTTTTGCGGTTCCGGGCAAGTATCAACTGCCCGGCCTGGCACAGGGCGGACGGAGGAGACGAGGTTAGTCGGCGGCTAACCGGTTGACAGGGACCCCATTACCCGGAAAGACGGGAAAATGGGAACCCGCAAAATGGTTCAAAGAGAACGAACAAAGGAGATTTTTAATATGACATCGTCAGATAAAAATAAAAGTAAACCGAAAATGGGACACCACGTGGGGTATCCCACTGTGGAGATTGCGGCCACAGCCGCCGGCGCCGCGGCGCTGGCAGGCTCGGTAGCGCACGTGGTCCACGCGCAAGGCTCGGGCAAGATTAAGGTCGGGCTGCTTGGTTGCGGCGGACGAGGCAACGGCGCCCTGCGCCAGAACCTCAATGCCGATCCGGGAATCGAAGTGGTCGCCCTGGCCGACTTGTTCGAGAACAAAGTCAGAAGCACGCGCGACAGGCTCGCGAGAGACGAAAAATACAAGGGTCGCATCAAAGTCGACGACGACCATCTGTTCTGGGGCTTCGACTGCCACGAGAAGCTGGCCCGCTGCGATGCGGACCTGCTGCTGATGGCGACGGCCCCGGCATTTCGCGGGCGCCAGATGATGGCTGCGATCAAAGCCGGCAAGCACATCTTCACCGAGAAACCCGTAGCGACCGACGTGGCCGGCTGCAAAGAGGTCATGGCAGCTTCCAAACTCGCCAAGGAAAAAGGCCTTGCCATCGTCTGCGGCACGCAACGCCGGCACGAGTTCAGCCGGATGGAGCTGATGAAGCGCATCCACGACGGCCAGATCGGCGAGCTGGTGGGCGGCCAGTGCTACTGGTACGGCGGCGGTATCTGGTACCGCGGCTACAAGGAAGGACTCAGCGAGCTGGAGTGGCAGTGTGAGAACTGGTACCACTTCACGTGGCTCTCGGGCGACCAGATATGCGAGCAGCACATTCACAATATCGACATAATGAACTGGTGCTTTAACGGCCCGCCGGCGAAGTTCACGGCGTTAGGCGGCCGGGCATGGCGCAGTTACGAAGACTCGCAGATCAACGCGGCCAAGGAAGTCTGCCGGAAGTATAACAACGGCAGCGAAGAAGGCTGGGAGAAATACAACGGCGACATCTGGGACCATATCTTCGCAGAGTTCGAGTACGCCAACGGCGCACGCTGCCTGAGCTTCAGCGGACATAGTCCCGGTACCCAACGCTATGACGAGAAGATCGTCGGCACCAAGGGCACCAGCAACTGCAATAACATTATCACCGGCGATAATCCATGGAAATACGAGGGCCCGAGCGTCAACGGAATGGACCGGGAGCACATCGACCTGATTAAAAGTATCCGCAGCGGCAACCCGCTCAACGAAGGCCAGCGAATCGCCGAGAGCACGCTGACGGCCATCGGCGCGAGGATCTCCGCCTTTACAGGACGGAGCTTCAAATGGAGCTGGCTGCTGAATGCTTCCAAGCAGGATCTCGTGCCGAAGCAGGAAGACATGAAGCCCGGTCCCGGGATATTCCACAGTATTGCGACAGGCTGCGATACGCTCGTATAGAAGGGAAAGTTGAGTTCACGGCAACAGTTTGAGAGCCATCCCCATCCCGATAACTACGATCGGGATGAGGCTGCCACACAATGGAATTGATAGAAAATGGGTGGCAGCCTCAAAGCCTGTCCTGAGCGAAGTCGAAGGGCCGAAGGCTTTGGGGATGTTCGATAACGTTTATCGGAAACTCTACTTACTCTACTTTTCTCTTTCTTCTTTTGGCCTGCGCTTCCAGCGGCGATGCACCCACCAGTATTGGCTCGGATCTTCCCGCACGAATTCTTCGATTGCCCTGGTATATTCCGCTGTCACCCATTTCAACGGATCGTCCCTGTCGGCCCATTCTTCGGGGAAAATAATTCGATTGATGCCGATTTCGAAGTAGAAGCGATTATCAACCCTCCTGCTGTAACCGACTACTATCGGCACGTTTTTGGTTATAGCAAGCAGGCCTATGCTCTTATAAGTGCTCGCTTTTCGGCCGAAGAAATCGACGAAAATCCCTTTTTTGCCGGCGTCCTGGTCGGCAACGAAGCAGAGCGAAGCGCCTCTCGAAGTGAGTTCATCCATTAGCGTCGATGCGCCTTTTTTGTCGATAATTCTTTGCCCGGCAGCCCTGCGAACTCCGTATAGATATCTGCTGATGTACTTGTTATCCAGCGGTCGGGCAATGCTGTAGATTTCAAAACCGAACAGGCCCAGAAGATAACCGATGATTTCAAAATTGCTATAATGAGCACCGACCATCAGCAGGCCTCGTCCTTCCAGCATCAGCCATTTGGCTCGTTCGACGTTTTTGTACCGGGAGTAATCGCGCCAGTTATACTTTTTTACCAGTCGGGGCGTAAACAAAATATCTATCGTCAGCATGACAAGATGCTCGAAGCTTCGCCGGCCTGTCCGCCATATCCATTGTTCGCTCTTTTCCGGGAAGCTTGCGCGAAGATTATCCAAAGCGCGTTTCCGGCCTCGATGATAATGTTTCCACAACAACCGGCCGAGAAAACAGGCAGTGTTTAGATTGGTCTCGATATCGAACAGGTAAAGAAAAACTATAAGAATCCGCAGCAAAAAATAGGCAAGCCAATCTATGATAGGATTGTGTTTTTTCTTTTTTTTCTTCTCGTGCGAGGGCAAATCAGCCATAGGCTGTGATTTTAGGCTCAAAACGGCAACTGTCAAGTCTTAAGAGGATTCTATCTAATAACAAAATGACCACTGCCCTCTGCCTGATATTTATCGGCCTAAAACAAAAGGCGTAGGACCTTGGTCATATGTCGTTACCAGAGCCTGATTAAATCATGCAGGCCGGATTAAAATCGATAGCCTAAGCCGAGAAAATATTTTACATCAGTTTTATGAGCACCGATCGCCGGCGTCGCGTCAAAGTTGAGGATCGCTTTCAAAGTCAGGAAAAACGTCTCGGTAAAATCGGCGCGAATTCCGCCGGTCGTAGTAAGATAGTAGTCGGAGAACTTACCAATAGCCGGGTAATACGTCAGATCATGTACCAACTTTATGTTCTTGCGGAGTTTCGTGTCGAAGTTGTAGCCAAGCTGCAGTGAAATTTCACTATTGCTGTCAGTCTGGTTGTCATACTTCTCATAAAGCGATGCCAGACCGAACTCCGATGAAAAGTTCATATCATCAGATTCGATCCATTGATAGCCGGCACCGAGACCTATAATCACACGCCGGTCCAGCTCGGCAATGGCATCTTTTTCGTATCTACCGTCCAGGTAACCATACATCTTCTTACTGAAAAAGTAGTCGTACTTGCCTTTTGCACGCCACCAGTCTTCAATAGTTACATCTTCACCGGTGTCCTGGTCTTTCTGTGTTCCCTTTGCGTAATCCGTGCTGACCGTCGTGCGATCTTTTTCAGTACGTTTGCGAAAACTGGCGTTGGCGCTGAACATCTCGGTTGTTGTATTGCCGTGTGTGGAGGTAATCCCGACGGAAATATCCCCCGTCCATTTCGGCATGGGCTTTATAGGCGGATTGATAGAGACAATATCGCTTACCGCGAATTCCTGAGCCCTTGTTGTAACAGTGCCTTCTATGGCAAACCGGTTGAGCTCGGCGCTCATGACTTTTTGATTCAAACCTGTCCCGTCCTTGAGGTTGACTTCGATCGGATCATCGCTGCTTAAAGTCTGGATGTCGGACAAATCCACGGTAACTGGCCCTGCAACGTCTGCCTTGAAGGCTAATTTCCCATCTACAAGATGTTGAATTTTACCGGAAATACGATCTCCATTCTTCAAAAGAATTTCATCTCCGTGGCTTATTTGGGCACACAGCACCAAACATGCCAATACAATCAGTATTCGATAACGCATGGCAATCTCCTTTCATTACAATCCATCAAATAAAACTGTGACGCCAAATGCGACGTCTTACCAAAATCACAATTGTATTTTACAACCTCACAGCCGTTAATGTTTAAGCAGCACCGCTTTTCATGTGAATATCATGCTGTGGATAAGGTATTGTGATACCGTTTTTATCAAGAGCGAGTTTAATTTTCTCCGTTATATCAAATCGGACAGCCCAGTAATCGGCAGCATTGACCCAGGGACGTACAACAAAGTTAACGCTGCTGTCTCCCAGTTCTGAGACGGCTATGGTATATACTGGTTCTTTGAGAATTCGTTCATCGCTTGAGATAATTTTTTCAATTACCTGCTGAGCTTTTTTAAGGTCATCTTCATAGGAAACACCGACCACCAAATCTATGCGCCTCGTCCCATTGACCGTGTAATTCATAATGTTGCCGCCCGTTACCTGGCCATTCGGAATAATAATCCGCACGTTATCGGGCGAGTTGAGAATCGTATTGAATATCTGAATCTTTTCTACAGTCCCAGCCTTACCGCCCGCTTCCACAAAATCACCGGCCTTAAAGGGTTTGAAAATAATGAGCATTACACCTGCCGCGAAGTTGGCTAATGATCCCTGGAGTGCAAAAGCAATTGCCAATCCGGCTGCTCCAACGACAACGGTAAACTCGGTCATTGGCACTCCCAGCTTTTTCAACGCTGCAATGATAACAAACGCAAGCAACGCGATGTAACACAAATTTTGGGTGAAACCAGCCAATGTTTCATCTACATTAGCTTTGATCATTCCTTTCTTGACTGATTTCGAAAGGAATTTTGCTACCCAGCGTCCCACGACAAAAATCACCAATGCAGCAACGATCTTCAATCCGTATGTCACCAAATATGAATAAATTGTATTTAGAATCTGTTCCATGACTATATCTCCTCAAATAATCCTGTATTGATCAGGGAATATTGAGATCTCGATACGTACACCTTATCTGATCTAAATACATTTCATGGGGCTCGTGGAATTTTGACGTCGTAGTCTTTTCCTCTATCGTAGTAAATTGAGGTGAACCTTGCACGCTTGCTGACTATGATGAGGAAATCAACCATAATTTCCCTCTTCAAACTGCTACCAGCGTCCCCGGACTTCTGCTATTTGTCTTCCTTCCCGCCGAGCAGACCTCCGAGGCCTTTCATAAGATCTTTCGGCTCCTTGATAACATCTTTCAACTCCTCCGGGACCTTGTCTCCGAGTTTGTCACCAAGCTGCTTTTCGACTTGTTTGTCGATTTCCTCCGACAGCCTTTCCTTGCCGGCTTTTACCAGCGCCTGCTTGATACTGTCCTGGAGTCCGTGAGTGTCAAACACAAGCCGAGGTTCGGTGGTCGGGCCTACTATCTTGATCGTTGTCTTAAGGTCCTTGAGGATTTTGAAGGCTTCGGATGTCGTCTGGCCGCCCAGACCCAGAATTCCGTCGCCCTGGGAGCTGGCCTGCATGTTCTGTACTTCGATATCAACGGTAAGGTCGATTGATTCGCTTGTAATCAGGCCGTTGAACTGCCCCGAAGCGAGACCGGATGTAAAGTTCAGGCCGGCACCACTGCTTAAATTCGACTGCAATTTACTCAGATCCAGCTTGGTGAAAGTCCCCGTCACCTTCGGTACCTTTTCTCCCGAGCTGTAGTCGAAGGTCATGTTCATTTCAAGCGGCGTCTCGTTCGACGTGACCTTCAAGTTGATAGGCAGGGCAGTGGCGGACGGGGCATCATTGATATTCTCCACGCTGATATTACTGCTGCCGAATACGGGTGATTTTATTCCAACCTTCTCCAGCAGCACATCCCTGGCAAGGAAACGCGCCGAGGACGGTATATCAGCACGGGCAATGAGATAGTCGAGATACTTGATTGGCGCCTTTTCCACGGGTGCTTCGCCCTGTTTGTCATTAGGGTCGGGCAGCCACTTTCGGGCCTTTTGCAGCCATTCCCTCATGGCCTTGGCGTTTTGGAGGTACTTATCGAGCTTGCTGATATCGCCGGCCGCCACTTTGTATTCGCACGGATCGAAAACTTCCGGCTCCTCGGCTTTTGTTTCGATTACCTTGCCGGGCGTTTGACGCTTCTGATCGAACTGGACATCAGATAACCTCACTTTGTCTAAGACAACTTTGCCCAGCATCAAGTTATAGACACTGGCATCTGCAGATATGTTCTCCACTGCAATCTGGTTGTTTGCGGGATTAGCGGCATCGGTGACCTGTATGCCCGAAACCGAAGCTTCACCGTTCAGGACCGAAAGTTTGAGTGTTTCGACGTCGACTTCGGCACCGTTTACCTGAGTTAGTCTGGCTGCGGCGTAATCTTTGATCTTTGTATCCTTAAGAAAGTGGGTCCCTATGCCGAATATAACCAGCAGGATTACGGCAAAAGCGACACCTGCCTTGCGGATGATTTTAGTCTTGACGGTGAAGAGCGACTTTGTGTCCTTGGCGCGTTTGCCGATTAGAATGCGGTCGAGGATTCGCACCCATTTATTCGAATACCACTTCTTGAATTTCTCGGAGTTCTCTTCGGCTTTCAACATCATCCGACGAAAACCAACGACCGTCCGGGCCATAAGTAATCCCGCTATCAATCCTAAAACCGGTCCGGCTATTAAGCCGCCCACAACGGCGTACCTATTGAAGTCCGTTATACCGATAATGGGTATCGCCGCCAGGAATTTCAGCAGTCCGGACAGGTAGCTCTGGACGGCCATTCCTATGTGATAGAGCACGGGAGCAGCGGCAAAACACAGGGCTTTGCCTAAAGCCGCCGACATGAGGAACATCCCGAGATGTACATTCAGCAGGAACACTAACGCTATAAGAATAGCGTGCAGTCCCGAGAAGCCCGGTATCAGGCCGAATGTAAAGCCCAGCATAATCGAGATGAAGATAATTACCGGCGAAACGCCGCCTCGCAGAATCTTGAGAATTTTGCGGATTGGAGATGGAATGGGTAGAAACATCTTATGACCTTTCCTTAAATATATTTTTGGAATCGTTTTTCAGAGAACAACCTTTAATACTTTTCCTGCTCAGATACAAATGTCCAGAAAAAACTAAAAGAAGCACTCCGTTATATTCGTGGTGCTATTGTATAAATCCGCTTATTTATTAATCATCTTCCGGATTAATCTACAACTGTCAGTTAAGTTTGTCATCTTTCCAGTATTTGGTGCCGGCTATAGTCGCCTGCAAAGCAAGGCCGGATTCCGTCATCGAGAATACCTCAACTCCGGATCTGATATCGCCCTCGCCGCTGGCTTCAGCTCCCGTTTCACCGGCTTTGGCCGCGGCGTCCGCATGAGCGCCGACGTCCCAGCCGCTCTCAACAAACTTATCGAGCGTGGGCTTGTCCTTGAAGATCATCACGACGCGATAATCCTTTACGCCCAATCCAAGGCCGACACCGCCCAGCGCCATCCTCATATAAGTACGTTCGCCCGTCGAATTATCAACAACCGAGCCGTAACCGCTACCGGCACTCGCGAAAATCAAATTGACATTGGCATTGCTGAATGTCCCGTAGCCCGCGGACTTCGCAATCTTCTCTTTAGTCCCTGGCGATTCCTTGTACAATCTGTTAAGGGTTTCCTTCTCCATGTCCATAATGACCTGCCGTTTTTCAACCACCGTCATATTGCCTCTTGGGCCACAGCCTGTTAATAACGCAACGACAACCAAAAACAAGATCATCTTCTTTAGTACACTTCGCACAACATTCTCCTTACTCAAAAAAACTTCCAATACCGGACCACAACCGCCGGATATACAACGAATTATGTGTTCCCGTTCTTAAGATGTCAATTTAACTTTGCCGGAAATACGAAAATTTTATTAGCCACCCTCCGCGGTCTTGTAGATGTGAACATCCTGTTGGGGAAAGGGTATCGATACACCCTCGGTATCAAATCGCTCCTTGACGGTGCGGGTCACATCCCAATAGACTGTCCAGTAATCACCGGTCTTAACCCAGGGCCGGCAGACAAAATTGACCGAAGAGTCGGCTAATTCATGCAGTTTTATGATCGGCTCAGGCTCCTTCAGGACCAACTCATGATTTGAGACAATGTCTTCGAGTATCTTTGCGGCTTTTGAAATATCATCGGTGTAGCTGATTCCAAAGACCATATCTACGCGCCGTGTATTACTGCCCGTGACATTCGTAATGACTCCCCCCCAGATTTTACCGTTCGGAATGACCACGATCTGATTGTCAAAAGTTTTAATCGTTGTGGAAACCAGGTTCATGGAATCAACGACTCCCTTCACACCCGCCGCGTCAATAACCTGTCCGACATCATATGGACGATACATCAATATCATCAGGCCGGAAGCAAAATTGCTAAGCGTTCCCTGAAGGGCGAAGCCAAGAACAAATCCCGCAACACCGAGACCGGCGATAAATGGTGTTATTTCAATTTCCAGCATGGACAGCGCTACAATTATGCCGATCAGCATGACAGTCTTGCGTACCGCACTGACGAAGAAATGTTTCAGCAGGTCGGAAAATTTCTTTGACGTTGAGACCGTTTTCCAGGTTATTTTACCTAGAAAATACGCTATGCCGTAGAATACCAACAGTGTCAGGAGGAAAAGTATAATATTCTTAAGCCAGCGCAGGCCCCCTTCGGTGGATTTGAGCCAGCCCCAGATTATGATCCGAAAAGCACTGACATCCTTAATAGCTTGAATATCCACGCTCAATCCGGAGACTGCAGCAACATACTTCTCGTATTCTTCGATCTCGCCTCCCTTATCCTTCAGGGCGGACAAAACAACATTAAAACGGTCGACCAGCGCCGTCTGTTCTTCACGAAGTTTATTGATGTTCATCAGCAGATGCTCTTTGACTTTGGATTGTAATTCGACCTCGGCTTCACCGATTTTCTTGACCTTCTCGCTCAATTCCATATCGGCCTGGGCTATTTCCTGGACCGTATCTTTGATCTTTTCCTGGGTCTCGATGACCTCTTCGGTTTTTTCCTGTAAATCCTCCTCCAGACCGCTGAGTTCTTCTTCTGGTTTGCTCTCTAAATCAGACTGAGTTTCAGAAGTTATCTCTTCAATCTCTGATTCCGTTTGATCGATGGCCTCTACTGTTTCCTGTATCTCTTTTTCAGTCTCGGCTGCGGCTTCGACTTTTTCCGCGGTTTGCGTTTCCGTTTCTTTGATCTGTTCGAGTTTCTTCTCGATTTCCTCTTCCTTCTGGTCGATCTGCCTGGATTTTTGACGCATCTGAATTTCCGCCGCACTGATTTGGCTGACTTTGCTCTTCAGCAACTGCAGCCATGCTTCGACTTCGGCGATTAATTCGCTCTTTGTCAACGGTTTCAGGAGCAGTTCCAGGTCGCCAACCGGAATCTGGGGATCTGATATTGTTGTTGCTGTGTACTTCGGTTCTGCTTCCTGAGCAAAAGAGCCGGAGGCCAAAAAACAGGCAATAAAAAGCATACAAACAACAAATAAATGTTTTTTCTGTGTTAGCATGGTAACTCACCGGCCTTTCTTTAATAGACTAAAGGTTAAATTCAGCTATGCTGATAAACAATATTGAGGAGCAGATTACAATGTTTTTCTTGACAATGCAAGCATTAATAACCGGTATACGACGATTTAGTTCATAGCCTGTTTGACTTGCCCGGCCGTTCAGATACAATAACTCCAAGAAGGAGTGGATTAAAAACCGCTCGTGCTGCTGCATATTGAAAGGTGGAAACTTATGAAACGACGTTCATTTCTCAAACTTGCCGGCTGTGCCTGGACTTCGGGTTTACTTGGGGGCAGTATGTCCGCGGCCGGACAAAGCGCCCCGCAGAAATCAAGTAACAACATATTTCTGGACCGGGATGCACTCCGTCATCGAAACCAGAACCGCTCGACGCTGGTCTGCCAAAACGGGCTCGTCTGCTCCAGCCAGCCTCTGGCCAGCATGGCCGGGGTCGATATTCTCAAGGCCGG
>CAZTDF010000070.1:0-8039 GCA_964612465.1 uncultured Pirellulales bacterium | reverse complement strand
TGGTCGCTCGGCTCGGAGGCCAATCCCGCCGCACGCAAAACGTTCATACCCGACGGCAAGCCTTTGCGTTTCGGGGACATTTTCAAGAACGAAGATATGGCAAAGTTCTTCGAGATTATCGCTCGCGACGGTGCCGAAGCCTTCTATAAGGGCCAAATTGCCGAAAGGATTGTCAAGTTCTCCAAAGCCAACGGCGGCCGGTTTTCCATGCGCGATTTTCGCGAGCATACCGCCGACTGGGTGGAGCCGGTCAGCACGAACTATCGCGGTTACGACGTTTGGGAGCTTCCGCCCAACGGCCAGGGAATCGCCGCCCTGCAGATGCTTAATCTGCTGGAACATTTTGACATCGGCTCGATGCGGCCCAACTCTGCCGAGCAACTGCATCTTTTTATCGAAGCGAAGAAACTGGCGTTCGAGGATCGTGCTGTGTACTACGCCGATATGGATTTTGCCGATGTCCCGCTCAAGACGCTTATCTCCAAAGAATACGCCGCCCAGCGTGTCAAACTGATCGATCCCAAACGGGCCGCCCAGCAGGTCGAGCCCGGCAGACTCAAAAGCTCCTCGGATACAATATATCTGACTGCCGCGGACAAAGACGGCAATATGGTCTCGCTCATTCAGAGCATTTATTACGGATGGGGTTCGGCTTTTGTGCCGGACGGTCTGGGATTCTGCCTGCAGAACCGGGGCCAGTTGTTCTCGCTCAATCCGGCCGATCTCAACAAACTGGAGCCGCACAAGCGGCCTTTCCACACCATTATCCCGGCGTTCGTAACCAAAGGTGATGAGCCGGTCTTTTCGTTCGGAGTCATGGGCGGCGATTTCCAGCCGCAGGGACATGTCCAGGTGCTCATGAACATCCTCGATTTCGGAATGTCACCACAACAGGCCGGCGAGCAGCCGCGGATTCAGCATTCCGAAAGCTCGACGCCGACGGGGCGAAAAATGGTCGGCGGCGGCTCGGTAAGTTTCGAGCGTCACATTCCGGAAGATACAAAGCTTAGGCTTTCCTATATGGGGCACAAAATTAATCCCGGGGCAGGGGCGTTCGGCGGCTACCAGGGAATATGGAGAAAGACGAATCCCAGGCGATACTTCGGAGCGTCCGATCCCCGCAAAGACGGATGCGCCATCGGGTACTAAGAAGCAGTGGTCATTGGCCTGGGGCTGTTTAGCTTTTAGCTTCTGCCGATATTTGTTCGGCAAGATTATCGATCCGTTTTGCAAGGAGCAATCGCTGTCTCATTGAGCTGGCACACGAAATCAAGATTACGCCGAGACAGGCTACGAACAACTTTGCAGTCCACAGGTATGTGTCCGTCCAGGCAGATCGACGAAAAAGCTGGCTGGCCAGAGGCACTATCACCAATGTGCCGCCGAAAACATATTCCAGAAACCACACAATCATACGGTCCTTGAACATTATCACCTCCTAAAAAGCATTCCCTTGGAGACGCCTTACGGCGTTGCGCCTAATAGCCTGTAACATATGAATTTGCAGATTGTATATACGTGATTGGGTGGCAGCCTCAAGCGCAGCTTGGGGATGGTTTCCATAGCATTGACCATCCCCATCCCGATAAACGAAATCGGGATGAGGCTGCCACTCTTTGCTCACCATTCACAAATTCACTTGTTATGAGGTACTACTCTTGTTCACAACTTATGCATACGCATTTTCATATATGGCAAGAACGTCGTCAACCGTCAGCTTTACCGGCGTGATATCGAAGAGACTGCCCATAGCGTAGAAAGAATTCTCGGCGAAAGTCTTCAGCTCGTCCCGCTGAATGCCGAAGTCGGCGAGCTTTTGCTCTTTCAGACCGACATTTCTTATAAGCTTCTTCAAGCCGGCGATAAATGCCGTGGCACTTTCCTTTTCGGACAGGCCGTCGATTTCCTCGCCCATGGCCCGCGCGAGGTCGCCGAAACGCGCAGGATTTCTTTCCGCCAAGTAGCTAAAGTAAGAAACCGAAAGCATCGTCAGGCCGGCACCGTGTGCGACGTCGGGGTAATATGCGCTGACGGCATGTTCCATCGAATGGTGGGAAATGCAGCAGGACAGTGACTCGCAGATTCCCGCTTCGGTATTGGCCCAGGCGAGCCTGGTTCGTGCTTCCATATTCGTACCGTCCTTGACCGCTATCGGCAGGTATTTTGTAATCAGGCCGACCGCCTCCAATGCCAGGTGATCGCTTGTCGGCTGGTTGACCGTTGCCAGGTACGTTTCGACCGAGTGAAAGAAAGCATCCATCCCGGTATACGCAGTCGTTTTCACAGGCACGCTGACCATCAGCTCCGGATCGACGATTGACAAGCACGGAAATGTGCAATTGGCCCCCCAGCCAATCTTCTCGTTTGTCTCGCTCCTGGTGATGACCGTCCATGGGTCCGCTTCGGTACCCGTCCCGGCGGTCGTCGTAATGGCCACGATGGGCAGCGCCCCTTGAGAGGGAGTTTTTCTGCCGCCGCTTCCCCTGGCGATGTAGTCCCAATACCGGCCCGGATTGACGACCATTACCGCGATGCTTTTTGCCGAGTCGATGGAGCTGCCCCCACCGAGCCCGACGACGAAATCGCAGCCGTTTTCTTTAGCGACGGATGCCCCTTCTTCGACGTGCTCCGAAACAGGATTGGGCTGAATCCTGTCATACACAACCGTTTCGACGCCATTGCTTTTGAGGTATTGAGTCACTCTGTCGAGATAGCCGTGTTTCTTCATGGCCCCGGATGCCCCGATTACAACCAGGGCTTTGACGCCCGGAAGGTAGGGCGTAGTTTCAAGCTCGCTCAGCTTACCGCAGCCGAAGATAATTCTGGTCGGCATGTAGTATGAAAAATCCAGCTTCATTTTAAGCTCCTGTTATTACAGTTACACAACTCCTGTTGTCATCCAGCTATCATATAGAATCCGGGCTTCAAGGCAAGTTCTTATCTGATGCAGACGATTCGTGTTGAGATCCCTGCTATAGGGGGGCGGCTGTATCCGGATTTCCCCTTGGATGTTCAGCATCAACATCCTGGAATCCCAGCCGGTGCCAGAGCCGGCTTAGCATGACATAGAGCGAGGGGACCACAACCAGCGTCAGCAATGTGGCGAAGCCCAGTCCGAAGATAACGACTACCGCCATGTTGCGCCACCACTGCGTGGATTCACTCCGGGTCGCCCAGGTTAACGTATGAATGTCGAAGGAAACACCGACAGCCATGGGTATCAGGCCGGTGATTGTAGTCATCGCCGTGAGCATTACAGGCCGCAGGCGCGTCACGCCGGCCTCGGCGGCCGCTTCGAGCAGGTCCATACCCTGGGCCTGCAACTGGCGCGTATAGGCCAGCAATACGATAGCGTTGTTCACCACCACACCGGCCAGGCTGATAATGCCGATTCCCGTCATTATTATACCGAAGGGCAAATCGCAGATCAGTAAACCCGTCAGAGCGCCGATCAGCGAAAGCACAACCGTGGTCATGATAATCAACGGTATCATGAGCGAGTTGAACTGAATCACCAGAACCATGGTGACCAGCAGAAGGGCGATACCGAACGCCTTGGATAGAAAGGCCTGGGCTTTGTCCTGCTCTTCTTTTTCGCCGGCGTAGCGGATTTCGTAGCCGGGCGGCAGCTTAAGCGTATCCAGACGCTTTTGAACGTCTGACAGAACCTCGGTGCCCAGGCGTCCCTCGGCATCGGCGGTAAGCGTGATAACTCGTTTCTGATCGACTCGATTGACTGTGCCGAATCCGCCCTGGTATTCGAATTTTCCCAGCGAGCTGAGCAGGATCGCCTCACCGGCGGCGTTGGGAATCTGCAGACGATACATGTCATCGATATTGATCCGCTTGGTCAGCGGCAGGCGCACGGTTATATCGTACTCGTCGTTATACTCACGATAGGTCCCGACCTTGGTCCCGAAGATCGCCATTTTTAAAAAGTTGCCCACGGTGGCGGTGTTGACTCCGAGAAGCATCGCGACGCGACGGTCGACTATAAAAGCCAGTTCCGGGCGCGTGGCTTCATGGTCGCTGCGCAAGTTGACAATGTTAGGCACATTGGAGATCAAACGCTTTGCCTGTTCACTCACGCGTTCGAGCGTTTTGAAGTCTTCTCCGACGACTCGGACCGTGACGGCCGCTCCGGTTGGAGGGCCCTCTTCTTCCTTCTCGACCCGGATCTCCGCCCCTGCAATGTCGGCTATGGTCTTGCGGACCTCAGCGATGACTTCCACGGAAGGCCGCTCTCGCTCGACGAAGTCATAGAAGACCAGCGTAATGTTGGCCAGGTGTGGGCCGCCTGTGCTGGCCATGAGATTGAGGCTGCCGCCCCCGCTTGAGCCTACGTTCGCTATGATGTGCTTTAGCCAGGGCCTATACGGCTGGATACGATCCTCTATAAGGCGTGCCATCCTGTCGGTCTCATGAATGTTTGTGCCTTGCGGGGCGCGTATATTGATCATAGCGCGTTCCGGGTCGCCTTCCGGAAAAAACTCCACGCCCTTGCCGATTTTGCCGTATAAGGTTCCTAAGGCAATCAGCAGGCAGAACGCTAAAAACAAAGTAAGTCCCGGATTATTCAGTCCGGCATGCAGAAGCCTGCTGTAACTCCGAATGAACCAGTGGTTGGTTTGCCGCGGCGTCGGTGAGCGACCCGCCCAGACAGAGCAAATCGCCGGGTTGAAAACGAGTCCTACAAAGAGTGAGGCCAGCAAGCCCAAGGTCAAAGTGATAGGCAGGTACTTCATGAAATCGCCCATGACCCCCGGCCAGAACATCAGCGGCAGAAACGCACAGACCGTGGTGAACGTCGAGGTCGTGACGGGCCAGGCGACCTGCCGTGCCCCGAGTATGGCCGCCTCAACGCGATTATGCCCAAGCTGAAGATGCCGAAAAATGTTTTCCACAATGACAATGGCGTTATCGACCAGCATCCCCAGCACCAACACCAGGGCGAACAGTACGATCATGTTCAACGTGTAGTCCAGCAACTGGACGAGGAAGAAGGTTATCAGCATGCTCAGCGGAATTATCATCGCGACGATCGAACTCGGACGCCAGCCGAGGAACAGCAGCAGCACCGCCGTCACCAGAACCAGCGCTGAGAAGATATTATTTTCCAGGTCGGCGACCATGTTACGGACATACTTCGACATGTCGAAAGTAATGTCGAACTTCAACATGCCCTGGGTCTGCTGGCGTGCTTTGTCAATCACCACCTTGATATAATCGGAAACCTGGACAGCATTGGCCCCGACTCGCTTTGTAATGCTCAGCGTGATATTCGGAATGCCGTCGAGGCGCGAGTAACTGCTTCGGTCCTTGAACATGTAATTTACTTTGGCGACATCGGACAGATAGATGGGCTTGCCGTCCCGCACGGTCAGCAGCAAATGGTCCACCTCCTCCGGCGTAACGAATTCTGCCGGGATGCGAACGTTGAATTTCGTCCCCACCGTCTCCAGTCCGCCCGCGGAGATATTGACATTTTCCGAGGGAATCAGAGAAAGGATTTCCGGGATCGTCAGGTTGTAAGAAGCCACCCGGTCGGGATCGAACTCTAAACGTATTTCGGGCTCCAAATCACCCGTAATCTCCACTTTGAGTACGCCGGGCACAGATTCGAGCGCATCGGCCACATCGTCGGCGACCTCTTTTAGCTGGACGGGAGACACTTCGCCGGAGAGGCTTATAAGCATTATAGGCAGCTCGGCGAAGTTGATTTCCTTAATCATCGGCTCCTCGGCGTCCATCGGCAGTTCGCCCTTGGCCAGGTCAACCCTGTCGCGGACACGCTGCAGGGCCGCTTCGCTGGGTACGTCAGGGGCAAATTCCACGCTGATCAGAGACATACCCTCGGCGCTGCTGGAAGTAATTTCCTCGACGCCCCTGATGCCGTTGAGTTCCTTCTCGATCTTCATCGTCACGGAGGTCTCCATATCCTCCGGCGAGACACCCTCATAGGTTGTCGTAACCAGAATGTAGGGAATGGGGATATCCGGGGCCGCCTCGCGCGGCAGCGTAAGGTAGCTGTAGCCGCCCATGAGTATGATGATAATTCCGAGTACGGCTACCGTTGTGCGGTTTTTGATGGCAAGGTCGGTAAGGAGCATAGCGGCTATTTCCTCTACGGTACGATATTCACCTTCTGTCCCGGAGCAACAAAGCGGTGTCCGACGATGATTAGCCTGTCGCCCGGTTGAAGTCCGCTTATTATTTGTACTTGATCGTCCCTGATGAATCCGAGTTCGACATCGCGGCGTTTGGCCTGCGAGGAATTGACCACGTAGACAGCTTTACTATCCTCCATCGGAATCACGGCCAGCAGCGGGATCAGGACGGCGTCTTTGAGGATTCGACGCGTCAGGGTGACATGAACGATCTGCCCGCTCCGCAGCAGCCGCTGCTTGTTGTCCAGGGTAATCTCGGTGCGCGTGGTTCGGGTCCTTTGGTCGGCCAGCTCACTAATGAACGTAATTGTTCCTGCCAGCGATTCGGCCTCGCCTTTCGTCTCCACAAAGATCTCCGCCTTTTCGCCGATAGCGAAAAAAGCAACGTCGCGTTCGGGGATTTCGACAACCACCTTCACCGTATCGGTATCAACGAGCTGGGCCACGGGATTGCCGGGATCGACGTATTCACCCTCCTCGACGAGCAGATCATTGAGCACTCCGGCCGTGGGCGCGAAAATGCTGGTACGCTCCAGACGCGCGCGGATACCTTCGAGACGGGCCTTGCTGATGGCAAGCTGGGAGGTGGCGTTATCCAGGTCTCGCTGGGTAGTGGCGTTTTCTTTGACCAGATTCGTCATTCGGTCGAACTCGATCTGGTCTCGCTCGACCTGCGTCTTGGCGCTCTCGAACTCAGGTTTTATAAGGTCCGTATTCAGCTTGATGAGCAGGTCTCCGGCGCGTATCTTGCTGCCCTCGGCCGGAGGAATACGTTCGATGCGGCCGCTGACCTCGGCGGAGACTGTAACGATCCGGTTCGGCTCGACCACTGCCGGTAAATCGAACGTGTCGGCAAGCTGCGGAACTGCCGTTACAGTCATAACAGTAACATTCACCGGCGGCGCTTCTGTGGCGGGAGCTTCCCGTTTTTTCTTCGGCATTTTCATGATTGCAGTCAATACTGCTATCGCAACGAGAATGATAATCGCCTTGACGGCATTCCGGCGCAGCCAGTTATTATTTGTCTTACTGATTTTAGTCGATTTATTACCCATCGGCTGTACCTTTATTTAATGTAAATGGCTATTTAGTAATATGAGCCATACTTGAAATGTACATTATAACGTCGAGGCCGGCAAAAAGCAAGACATGAGGACAAAAGAAAGTGTAAAGTGAGCGTTTTTCAATTATTCTGCTGCTTTCTACATTAATAAACAGGCGGCCTTACGCTCACACATAAGGCCGCCAAAAGGCAAGGACTATCTCTCTACGATCCGGCAATCGAACGATTGCGCCCCATCAATGCAGATGGCTACCAATCACGTACAACGATTCCATCTTTACCCACTAAATACCGCTCCGAATTATTGACCTTCAGATTGTACACCTTGCCGACACAAGGCAATGCTCTTTTGACAACACGGTCGACAATAACAGGGCCCTCTAAAGAGACCAGTTTCGAGCCGCTCGTCAGTTCCTGCACCGAAGCCCACTGTCCCGAATCGAGCAGGAAATAGTGAGAATCAGCGACACTGATGCGATTGCCTGTTTCGAGCACCACATCATAGCGGGTCCACGTTCCCTCAGTCTCGTCGTGGACATCGATACCCTCGATCTTCCGCGAGCACACTGCCTGCTGAAGGCACGCAACCGTCCGGGTATTGAGCGGTTTGTCAACCATCTGCCCGGCGACAACTCCGGCTATCTGGACCGGCGCTCCATCAATCCATACGAGAGTATCGGCAGGGAAACACCGGGGCTTCGGTTTCGGAGGGGGAGGGGCTCCTCCTCCGCCATCATGTACCAGCAACGAATCTAATCTACCCCCCGGCACATCTCCAATTACCGGCATTTGACCTTTTCTTATGTCTC
>CAZTDF010000069.1:0-19827 GCA_964612465.1 uncultured Pirellulales bacterium | reverse complement strand
AAGCCCTTCGGCGAGTATGATAATGGCGGCGACCTGGTCGAAACCGCATACGTAATACAGGGCATGCTCACTGTGCGGCAATACTTCGATGATCCGAACGATCCCGTAGAGACGGAAATCCGCAGCAGAGCTACCGGAATGTGGGAGCAGGTCGAATGGGATTGGTATCTCCAGCATCCGGATAGTGAAGTGCTTTACTGGCATTGGTCACCGGATTACGAATGGCAAATGAACCATCCCGTCACCGGCTATAATGAGTGTATGATTACCTATCTGCTGGCGATTGCCTCGCCGACGTATCCGATACCGGCCTCTTGCTATTACAATGGCTGGGCAAGTTCCCCCGACTACGCTAATGGTAATACGTACTACGATTATGTTCAGCCTGTTGGCCCGGAGAAAGGGGGACCGCTGTTCTTCACCCATTACAGCCACCTGGGCTTTGACCCGCGAGACAAGAGCGATGATTACTGTAACTATTTCGATAACAGCCGAAATATATCCCTGATCAACCGCGCGTATTGCATTGAAAATCCCCGCGAATATGCCGGTTATAGTGATTTGGTATGGGGCTTGACTGCCAGCTTTAATCCATGGGGCTACAGTGCCCATTCACCTACGAGTGACAACGGCACCATTGCTCCCACTGCCGCACTCAGCGCTATGCCTTATGTCCCCAGTGAGTCCATTGCAACCTTGAAGGAGTTCTACCACACGTACGGCGGTAATTTATGGGGACCGTTCGGTTTCTTTGATGCTTTTAATCTTTCGCAGAACTGGTTCGCGCCCGGCTACGTAGCCATCGACCAGGGGCCGATTGTGATTATGATTGAGAACTACCGCACGCAATTGTGCTGGAATTTGTTCATGGCCAATCCGGAAATTCAGCCGATGCTGGATGCCATCGGCTGGACGAGCCCTTAGGATATAGGGACGAAAAATAGGGATAGCTATTCGTAACTGCCCTTAACGAATCCGGTGCTGTCAAGGTGTTCTTGAGCGGTCACGATGTTTTTATGAGAAGTGCCGTTATGAGCAGAAGATACGGTTTCACGCTCATAGAGCTGTTGGTGGTCATCGCGATCATTGCCATCTTGATGGATATCCTTCCTACAAGAAGCTCACGCAGATTAAGAATCCCGGCATCAAGTACGTATTCCTTGAAGAAAAAACCGACGTCGGGGGCTACAACTGGGGGTCATGGAATCTGGAAAAGCAGGGTGATCGATGGTGGGACCCAATTGTAGTGCGGCAAGGACAGCTCCGCGTGCTGGGCTTCTCCGACGGCCACGCGATTAAGCACAAGTGGAAGCAGAAGAGCACGCTGGAAATGACGTTCTTGCCCTATCCCGACTGCATACAATGGCCCGTCACCGACTGTACCGACGACCTTCGATACATGCGCCGGGGATATAATCCCGCCCGCTAAAAGAGCAGTTGAAATCTGATGCGGTAACCTGTATCATACGACATGAAAGTGCAATAGCACAAATTACGATATCTAACAGAATATGAAAGTTGCTTTTCATGGCTTTAGACGTTTTGCCATACACGTGTCTTAAGAAAGTAAATTCCTATCAATTTCGTCATCAATCCAGGAGGTAAACATGACTCAATCTATGAACAAATTCAATATCAATCGAAGAGATTTTCTGAAAAAGGGCGGTTCACTCGCTGCGGGGGCGGCCGTGCTCGGCAGTCTGGCACCATCGGCCTTTGCTGGCCAAGACAGCACGATTCGCTTGGCTCTGATCGGCTGCGGCGGACGTGGCAACGGCGCCGTCGGTGATGCATTGTCTGTTGTTGGCAAGGGGCCGGTAAAGCTGTATGCGATGGCCGATACTATAAAAGCCAAGATGGATTCGTCATACAAGGCCCTGAAGAAAAAATTCCCGGACCAGGTCGATGTCACCGACGATCGCAAGTTCGTCGGTTTTAAGGCGTATCGGCAGGCCATCGACATCCTGCGGCCCGGCGATGTCGCCATGTGCACAACGCGGGCCTATATCCGCCCGCTGCACGTTGAATACGCTATCAGCAAGGGCATTAATGTCTTTATGGAAAAACCGTTTGCGTCCGATCCGGGCGGTCTGCGACGGATTCTTCGGTCTGATGCTGTGGCCAAGAGCAAGAACCTAAAGGTCGCCGCAGGGTTGCAGTGCCGTCACTCACCGGCCCGCCAGGCGCTGATTGAGAAAATCCGCAACGGCGAGATGGGCGAGATACCGCTTATCCGCGCCAACCGCCTCGGGGGCAGCGGATGGCTCAGGAGTCAGGGTGACAATTCCAACATCCTGATGAATCAGTTGCAGTTCGGTAGAATCCATCTCTTCTGGGTCGGCTCCGGCCACATGGTAGACAATCTGATTCACCAGATCGACGAGTGCTGCTGGATCAAGGATGCCTGGCCGGTTTCCGCGGTAGGTATGGGCGGGCGCGAACCGCACAGCACGGACCACGGGCAAAACCTCGACGTATATTCGATGGAGTACACTTACCCCGACGGCACAAAAGCGTTCTGCGGTTTTCGTCGGGCCAACAAAACGCGCTCGGAATTCGCGACCTTCATCCATGGCACTAAATGTGCGGCACAATTCTCCGGCAGGACGCATGCCGCGACCGTCCACATGTTCAAAAGCCAGCGGATCGAGAAGAGCAATATCTCATGGACACCGACAAAGGACGCCTATAGTCCATGGCAATATGAGTGGAACGAACTGATTGAGAGTATCCGCAAGGATCGGCCGCATAATGAAATTAAGCGCGCGATTTACTCGGACTTAACGTCACTGATGGGCCGAGCCGCCTGCCATATCGGCCAGGAGGTGACCTGGGACCAGATTATGCAGTCAAACTTCCAGTTCTGCGACTATCTCGACGAGCTGAATTATGACAGTCCAGCTCCCGTCATTGCCGACAAAAACGGCCAGTTCCCATTCCCGATCCCAGGGCAGTGGAAGGAGGTTTGAAAACGGAGCATTTATAGAGAAATAAGTACAAATAGCCAAAGATGATTTGTTTTCTGTCTTTATTTGTGCTATGATAATAAAAGAGACAGTTTTTTAAATACAGGCTATTGCTGTCATTGTGGAATTGAGGTGGAGGCACATGAAAAAGACATCGTTTTTTCTATTATCAGCAGCCGTTATAACGACTTTTTGCCGGACCGCGCGGCCTGCGGATAATCCGCAGCCTGTCCATGCGGGAACGCGAATCCTTCAGAGCGGCAACTTGGTTGTGGAAGTGGGCGATCCCGATTCGCCGGACTGCCGCTGGAACCAGGGGCTGCGTTTTTCGCCCGTCGCCAATGTCTTACGAGTGCAGCTCAACAATCGCGATTTCTGTTATTCGCCGACGACCGGGGGCGATCTGAGTTATCTGGGCGGGCTGCCTATGGAGTTCGATATTGGGCAGGAATCGTTCCAGCCCGATCCGCCCGGATATAACGAGGGCTCCAACGGCTCTGCGTTCCTTAAAGTCGGCGTGGGAATCCTCCAGCGAAATTCTTCGGCATACAATTTCAGCACAAACTATGCGGTGGTCGAGCTGGCTCAGACTACAACGACATGGCAGCCGGATCGCGCCCGTTTTGTCCAGACCTTGTCCGGCACGGCCAATGGCTACAGTTGCCGGCTTGAGGAAGATCTGATTGTCAAGAACGACCGCATTATCATGCACTATGTCCTGACGAATACCGGTACAAAAACATTCACAACCGAGCAGTACCTGCACAATTTTCTCACCTTCAGCCAAAGAAATGTCGGGCCCAATTACAGGATTTATTTCCCGTACCAGATGACGGCGTCACCCGAAGTGACACAATGGAAGCCGCCGGAGCTAAAGCCGGTGGGCAGGGGGTATCAGTGGGTGGATGAAAATCCGCCGATGGTGAGCCTGGCCAATATGATCCTCTATACGAAGACCATCTCCAGTGTCCCCAAGATATGGATTTACAAGCCGGATGATTATCCCGGCCCCGATGCGATTGCGGTAGAGCAGAGTGAAGCCGGCCAGCGGGTCATTATCGATTCTACGCTCAGGTCGGCTTATGTCGGCATTTGGACCACCTCTTACCAGGTGTCACCCGAACAGTTCGTAATAGTCACCCTGGCACCCGGAGAGGTAGCTGATTTTACGCGTACTTACAGATTCTCAGCCGATGGCTCGATGCCGCAGGATTGTACGGGTGATCGAATTGTCAATAGTAAAGATTTGTCGGCAATGTCCTCGGCATGGCTCAGCGAGCCGGGCGGGGCGAACTGGAATCCCTCCTGTGATGTGTCAGCCGACGATATGATAAATAATAAAGACTTGGCTGTCATGGGCCAGGTATGGGGTCAGGATGCCGTCAACCCGGTGCCGGCGGCGCACTGGCCGCTGGATGAGACTGCCGGAATGAGTGCCGCCGATAGCGTGGGTTCTTACGATGGTTCTCTGAAGGGTTTCTCCGCGGACGATTCTCATTGGGTAGCTGGTCATTCGGGCGGCGGCTTAAATTTCGACGGAACGGATGATTATATCGAAGTGCAAGGTTATCCCGGCATCTGCGGCAAGAATCCTCGCACAGTCTCCGCCTGGATCAAAACACAACCGGACCCAACCGGTAGGCTTTCTATTATGGCCTGGGGTCAAAACCAGCCGGGGGCATACTGGCTGCTGGAGGTTGATGAGGAGCAAAGGCTCAGGCTGTCCTGCGGATCGGGATTCATCTCTGCTAACGAGCAGCAGGTAGGAGACGGCAATTGGCATCACATCGCAGTCGTGCTCGATCCTGCCGATTCCGAACGTCCATTAATGAGCGACGTCTTGCTCTATGTGGACGGCAGACGCAGAACGATTTACAAAATAGAAGAGGCTGAGATAAATACCGGCTGCACTGAAAATTTTCGCATCGGTGCCGCACACGGCCCCGACGGTAATTATTTTTCAGGCATCATAGACGAAGTGGCGATATTCGACGTGGCTATAGGCATTACTGCCATCCACCAGATTTATCTCCAATAACGATTGATTCTACAGGGCAGGCCGATGATAAAAATTGGAACACGGACAGTTCTATATTTGACAATATTCCTTCTGAGTATCATATCGGTCGGTTGCACAAGCGTAAAATACGAGCCGGCCAAGCTACTGCCTGAGCCTCGGCACGGAGGCGTTTACGTTGTGGCGCACCGTGGCGCTCATAATGGAATCCCGGAGAACACACTCGCAGCTTATGAGGCAGCCATCGAGATGGGAGTCGATTTTGTCGAGGTCGATCTGCGAACGACACAGGACGGCTGTATCGTTAGCATCCACAACAACCAGATCGATTCCTACGTAACAAACGGCCGGCACGGATTGGTCTCGGAAATGACCCTTGAGCAGCTAAAGCAATTAGACATAGGCAGCAGGATATCTCCTCAATGGAGCGGCGAGAGGATTCCGACGTTTGAAGAGATTCTCGAACTTTGCAAAGGCAGGGTGGGCATCTATTTAGACTTGAAGGATGCTTCGGTGGATAAGGTGGTTTCTATCGTAAACAAGTGGGGCATGGCGCGGCAGGTCTTGTGGTACGCCGATTTCGACGAGCTGGAGCGTGTCGCGGAATTGTGCCCCGAGTGCATTCTGATGCCCGATCCGGGGCCTGAAGAGAACCTGCCTGAGGTCATCGAGCGTTTTGAGCCCGCGGTGATTGCCGCTGTATGGCGTTACTATTCGCAGAGCTTCGCGGCAAAATGCCACCAGGCGGGCGCAATAGTCATAGTGGATGAAAGCGGTCCGGCGTGCTGGCAGGATGCTCTGACGTGGAACACCGACGGCATTCAGAGCGACCGGCCTGCACAACTGATTGCTCTGCTGGAGCGTCGAAAACAGTAGCTCAAAGCCAACAATTCCTGTGTTATATATTTTCCGGCTTAAACGATGCTCGGAAGCAACTCAGCGGGCTTTTATATCATGTCGTAATCGTAAGGTTTCCGCATCGGGCGGGAAATCCAACTGCCTGCTTCGGCGTCACCGATAAACTGTTCTTTGGCCGGGTCCCAGTTTAGCTTTCGGCCGAGACGAATAGAGATCACACCCAGGTGACACAGACTCGCGGAGCGGTGGCCGGTCTCGGCCGAGCAAATGGGATCTTTACGCGATTTAACGCAGTCGATGAAATTGCCCATGTGGTTATTGCTGAGATAGACACGTTTGGCATCCTCGGGAAGTTTCTGTGTGAGAAGCTGCCGGTCGCTTGCTTCGATGATGCCTCGCGTGACCCATATCCAGCCGTCCGTGCCGTAGAACTTGATGCCGTGCTGCTGGCGGTTGGGATCTTTGACGCCGCCGTGCCACTCGCTGGCTGTAGTGCTCTTGCTGGTATGGACGACGCCGTTCGCGTAGGTATATGTCACTTCGTACTCGCTGGCCGCGGTGAAGCCACCGGGGATCATGTCAACGAGTTGCTTGCCCTCGATACTGACGGGGCCGGAGCCGTCCATTTCCAGCGCCCAGAGTACGATGTCGTTGTGATGCGCGCCCCAGTCGGTCATCGTGCCGCCGGAATATTCCCACCAGTAGCGGAAGCTGAAGTGCGTCTTCTCTTTGACGTATTCGACTTTTGGCGTCTGGCCGAGCCAGAAATCGAAGTCGAAACCTTCCGGGACCGGCGAGGTTTTGAACGGGCCGTCTCGCAGGCCGGCTGGCAGCCAGACTTCGACTTTTTGTATCTTCCCAATTCGCCCGTTGCGGACCAGGTCGCAGGCTAATCGGAAATGGGCGCTGCTGCGCTGCTGCGTGCCGGTCTGGAGAACCCGTTTGGTTTGCCGCTGGACTTCGACGAGTCGCTTGCCTTCGTCGATGGTCAGGGTGAGCGGTTTTTCGCAGTAAATGTCCTTGCCTGCTTTCATCGTAGCCATGGCAACCAGCGTGTGCCAGTGGTCAACCGTGCCGCAGATGACGGCGTCAACATCCTTTCGCTCCAGCAGCTTGCGAAAGTCGGCATAGCCTTCGGCGCCGGGGAAAGTTTTTTTAGCCGCCGCTAAGTGGCCGGCGTCAACGTCACATACGGCAACGATGTTCCCGTATCTCCGGGCATTTCTTGCGTCGCCCGTTCCCTGCCCCCCGCAGCCGATAAGTGCGAGGTTAACTTTCTCGCTGGGGGGTAAAGATTCTGCTCTTGGCCTTCTTTGTTGGGCGTCACATTCTTCGATAAACCAGGATGGAAGTGTTGATGCTACGGTTAAAGAACCTGTGGTCTTGAGGAAGCTACGGCGTGAGATAGTATGAGTCTTGGTCTTCATGGTCTTCTCCGAAAAATATTTTATGTAGTATCATTTTATATAAAAGTCAGCCGGAAAAAACAAAGTCGGCATATGTTAACCTTAAAAGATAGCACAAATTGTACATTTAGCAAGTGTCTGTTGATGTACAAGATTTATTCAACATTTTTGTTGTCCTTTAATTTTACTGATTATACTATTTTCTTGTCGTTCTGGTAAAACTTTAATACTATAAGCAAAGGAATTTTACAAGCTATTCTGAAAGTACGAAGTGGGAATTATCAATTGAGGTAATCCATAGAAAACATCGGGCTGGAGTATGTCATTGCGAGCGTAGCGAAGCAATCTCAAACGTAACGATAGCTTTTTCTGCTTATAACGCAGGAGATTGCCACGGCCCTTCGGGCCCCGCAATGACAGAATGTGAGGCCTTTCTTCAAAGAATGGCAGGCACAATTTTGGCTTGCACAGGAGAGAAAAGATTATGAATAAATTCGAATCTATCGGCAAAGAATTGTTGTCACTGATCGAAGAATGGGAACCGAAACTGTCGGCCCTTGGGATTGACGTTATTACCGAAAGGCGAAACAGTCAAAACCGCACCATCAAACAGATTACAGGGCACATGGTGGACTCGGCCTCCAACAACACGCATCGAATCATCCACCTGCAGTACCAGAAGAGCCCCCTGATTTTTCCGTGCTACGCAACTCACGGCAACAATGACCGTTGGATTGCCATCCAGAACTATCAGCAGGAAGACTGGGACGAGCTGGTTCAGCTATGGAAATGCACCAACACGCACATCGTCCACGTAATTCGGAATATAAATCCCGAAAAGCTGGACAATGTCTGGATATCCGGCCTGAACGAGGAGATATCCCTCGAAGAAATGGTCGTCGATTTCCCGCGGCATTTCAAACTGCATCTGAGCGAAATAGATGAATTGATAAATAAAGAATGAATGCTTTTACTGTGGCGCAGATTCAACAGTTGATGAAGAGAGAATAGTAGATATTCTCTGCCGATATTGAGCTTGAATACAGAGTACTTGCCGCTTATTATCGCTTCGGCAGGCTCAATCGCATCCCTAAGGTTAGATCGTTCTCGTCTTCCAGGACGTCGGCATTCAGTTTGCTTATCTCTTTATATCTGCTTGGATTTCCGAGCTGCTCGCTGGCGATGCTCCATAAACTATCGCCTTCTCGAACAACGTATTGTACAGTCTTTGCTTTGTGTTTATCGGCCGAAATATGCCTTCTGCCAATGGATTTCACTTTTTCAAACATTGAACTCGGAAAGATGCTCGCAATATTGATCTTGTCGAGTTCGGAGGCTAACAGTTTGGGTACGGCGAGGCTTTGCCCGAGACCAATCTCATGAGAAGATGCCGGAAGTGTGCTATTATTCTGGAAAATGCGAATGCCGCATGTCCTTCCCCCAACCTCATTGGCGTCGCCGAGACAAGGCAGGCCATCGAGTATATACACAAATACAAATATCGCTCCCAATCCCAGCAACAATCTGATTTTTGTATACGAACTCATAGCAAAACTCCACTCCATCTTTTCTTGTGCAATGCACAACGATTATGTGTATTACCCCCCAGAGTGATATATATGCTAATTGATTTTATCACTCCTATATAAAGTATAGTGATAAAAAGTCCAAAAGCCAAAATTGTAAATCTAATAAAATAATTTTCCAGACGGAAGGGAAACATCCCCCTATAGCCGCACTTTTACTTCCAATCTCAATAATGCCCCGGCATTAGGGATACGACCTGAGAAGTCGCAGGCCTATGACAAAGGTATCTATCATGGGTCATAATGGATAAATAGAATGATGGGATTTCATTTGGATTTTCCTTTCATTAAATTCCCTGCTCATAGTGTGTACTATTATCGAAAGAAAGCTCAGAGTATTTTTTTATTGTACCGCCCCTGCATTTCGGATATCTGGTTACTATGTGATTCGAATTCAGGGAAATACCGGAACGCCATATACGTTCTTATCGTTGAGTTTGTCTCGTCGAGGGATTAGTCGTGGTATGGGCAACCCGATTGCCCATGATTAATGAAAGGGAGATTTTATATGAAATATATTTTTCTTATTATGCCGATTGTTTTAGTGCTTGCGGGCTGCGAAAGCGATTCCGGGCAAGTCAAACCGGTGCCGTATGCTAACTGGGAATCGACTTCGGTTATGAGCAATGGAATCCGCATTCATTACTGGCGTACGGGCGGCCAGGGCAAACCGGTTATGATGATGGCTCATGGTATCACGGACTACGGTCTGAACTGGGCTTCTCTGGCGGCTAAATTTGAAAGCGATTACGATATTATAATGTACGATGCACGCGGGCACGGATTCTCCGAAAAACCTGAAGGCCCATATAGTCTGGATGCGCACGTTGAAGACCTTGTGGGGCTGATAAAGGTGCTGGGAATCGACAAGCCAATATTGGTTGGTCATTCCATGGGGTGTAGTACGGTCGCCTCAACAGGTGCTGCTTACCCGGATTTACCGGCTGCTATTATAATGGAAGACCCGGTCTTCCCGGATGCGCTTGAATATCTGACGGAGGATATTCTCCCGGATTGGAAAGCAATGGTCGAGGCGGATAAAGCAATGGGCAAACAAAAGCTTATGAAGATGGCCCGTACCGTGCGGCATCCGGGGTTGTCATACTTCGAATATGACCACTGGGCCGAAGCCAAGCTGCTGGTCACACCGAATGTTATCGATATAATTCGCGGTGAAGGTTTTGGTGATCCCATTAAAACTTATCCTAAGATAATCGCCCCGACGCTTATTCTAAAGGCTGATGCGGACAAAGACAGCCGGCAGGAGCACCTTAAAGTAGCCGAACTGCTGCCGAATGGAAAGCTGATTCATATCGATGGTGCGACGCACCTGGTTCGTCTGGATAAACCGGTCGAAACCGAGCGCGAAATCCGCAGCTTCCTCGACGGGCTAAAATAACTAAGGACAGACCCAAAGTCTCGATTTTATGAACAAAAAGTCTCTTGGGATCGCCCGGGATTTGTCAGTATACGATATAATAAGGGGTATCCAAACCTGTCTGCCGGTATAGGGAATATTGATGGTACTCTCAAGAAACTGCAAGACATCCCCAATAATTCCCTTTTTTATGTATGCATTTTAGCCCAATCATTCGTATGTATTATTTGAACGATGAATCGACAATACCCCGTTTCAGATGAAGCCTTGATTAAGGCAATTAAAAAGGGCGACAGAAATGCCGCGGCCTGGTTATACAACCGGCATGTCGATAGGGTTCATCGCATCTGTTATCGGATTGTCCTGGATACTTCACAGGTACAGGATTGTGTCCAGGAGGTATGGTTGAAAGTATTTCGAAATATCGATCGGTTCCAATGCAATAAATCGTTCGCCGCCTGGTTGAATACCGTAACGGCCAATACGGCAATAGATTATTACCGGAAGTGGATCAGGCACGATAATCATGTCGGTAGTGATGAGATAAGAACAGTGGTGACTGATGCAAATCCCGGAGAACGAAAACTGGATGGAGCATTCATTCAAAAGCGCATTCGTGAAGCGCTGGAGAATATCAGTGTGAACCAGCGGACAGCATTTATCCTTCGATATTTTGAGGATTTACCCATAGCTGAGATCGCTGAGACGCTCGGTTGCTCTGAGGGCGCGGTACGAACCCATATTCGCCGATCGTTGCTCGCATTGAGGACGAAACTGGCTGGAAAACTCATACTATAAAGGTTCATTTATATGAAAAATCCACGTTTGTCATTGGAAGAATTCAAAGAGCTTTTTCAAGATCGCTTCGAATCGCAAGATGAATTACTGAGGGAATATAAATCTTTTCTCTCGGTTTTTGAACAGTTGGATCAGACAACTGTGCCGGAGTTGTCTTCCAGCCAGAAAGCTAAAATCTTTAAACGGTCGTGGCAGGGGCGACCGCAAGAGTCCTCGTGGATTCTAACGTGGCTCTATTTTTTCAGGAAGCCGGCCGTGGCGTTTGCACTCGGCATTGCGATTGGGTGCATTTTCATGTCGGTTATTACAAGCGACCGCCTTGATCTTGTTGAAACAGCTTCGGCGGATCAATTGTTGACGGTCGAGAATACGAGGTACGCACAAACGTATAAGGGCAAAATTATAGATGAATTTTATCCCGAATTCGAGAATCCGAAGATTGTGCTTGAAAAGGGGGAAGATTCTGCCCAGCCACAACGGGCGCTCTACGGGACATTGGATAATGGTGAAATCTATGTTGTCTGGAATTTATGAAAGGAGATTGAAAATGAAGGTCCGAACATTATGTACAACAATTTTAACACTCTTGTTGGTTTCAAGTTTTTCGTTGTCGCAAGAGCCAACGTCTCCGGATCCCATTCCGGAAGAACCTTTACTGGTAGAATCGTCGTCGCCGGGACCGTTGCGGGAAGAATCGACGTCGCGAGGATCCTATGGCGTGGAGATGTCAGCCACAAGGCGCCCGAGAGGAAACTCTTCAAGTGGAGAGATGGTGACACAAATCTTTAAACTCAAGCATTTCCCGGCAGAAGACTTAGAGCATCTTATAGTGGATATTTTCAGTATAAACCGAGATAAAGTTCATTCGGATTCACGTTCCAATCGACTCATTATTCAGGCGACGAAAGAGCAGATGGACAATGTTCAGGCGTTGATCGAAAAACTGGATGTTGCCGACGCTGAATTAGAGGGAAACCAGGCAATTCAAAACCTCGTATATCGTATCTACATGTTTGAGATTCCTTCCAAAGACCAGGGGAACAAGTCTTTCTCCATGATTCTACAGACACCTTCGCAACTGCCTTCGACAAAATTGTTGGATGCTGCTGCGGAGAAGGGAATCCAGATAAGCGATTTTCTTGTAAGTGATGGAGAGCAAGACGTGCCAGACCGAGATGTCGAGTTTCTGATACAAGGCAAAGCCCCTTCAAATGAGTCCATTAAGCAAATGGTGGAGGGAATTGCTGAGTCCCAGATCAAAGAATTGAAATGGGACGATGATGAAACATTCACCAGTGGCATAGAAGCCGCACACCATTCTCGATTGCCGAAACAGGTGCAGAAGCATATCATGAAGTTCTTGGGCGATGACATAGAGACGGTAGGCTATTGGTTCGGCAGCTCGTCTGTCCCTGGCGAGATCGAGGCTCCTATCGGTCCCTGGATGCTTCGTCTTGAACTTGAAGCCGAGTCGGATCGCGAATTAGAGCTTCGTGTCGAAGTAGATGTACCTGAAAAAAACTACGATTTTGATAGACGGCTTGGGCGAGAGCGAGCCGATGAGATCCTGTCAAATACTATTAGAGCGAAAATTGGCAAGCCAATTATTGTTGGTTACAACCGCCAGTCATACGGGGCACGGAAAATGGGCGCCATGGTGATTCTTCCGGAAGTGGATATGATTCAATTGGAAGAGAATTAAAAGTAATTATTAGCAGAATCAAGGAACTCACCCTTTGACTCCGCTCAGGGTGAAGAGAGAGCCTGCTCAGGGTGAAGAAGGGCGGCTGGCGTTTCATGCCGAGCCCATTAGGCCTGACTCAGGATAAAATTCGACGAAATATTGCTGTTATTTTATATCCGCGTGGTACTCCTGGAGCGATTTAATCTGCCCGGGTTTTTTCTGGAAGGCTGCAATTCCCTTAGCTGCCGCCGCGGCTGCCGCCGCTGTCGTGATATAAGGGATTTTGTATTTAATCGCTGCTTTGCGGATATAAGAGTCGTCGTATTTACTTTGCTTGCCGCTCGGGGTGTTTATAACAAGCTGTATCTGTCCGTTCTTTATACTGTCGAGAATGTTTGGCCGGCCCTCGTGCATCTTGAGAATGTGCTGCGATTTCACTCCATTCTTCGTTAAGAGCCGGTGCGTCCCCTCGGTAGCAAGAATCTTAAAACCCAGCTTCTCGAATTCCTTCGCGGTCTTCAGAGCGGAAGTTTTGTCTTCTTTCGAAATGGTAATCAGAACGGTTCCATCCGAGGGCAGCGGCGATTGTGTTGCCTCCTGTGATTTATAGAACGCCAGCCCGAACGAATCCGCCATGCCGAGGACTTCGCCGGTCGAGCGCATCTCGGGGCCCAAAAGCGGATCGACTTCGGGAAACATGTTGAAAGGAAACACGGCCTCTTTTACGCCAAAATGCGGGATGGACATCCTCTTTAACTTCATGTCCGACAGGCTTTTGCCCAGCATTAACTGCGTGGCGATTCGGACCATTGAGATCCCGCAGACCTTCGAGACCAGCGGCACAGTTCTCGATGCGCGCGGGTTGGCTTCGAGAATGTAAACGACGTCATTGGCGATGGCGTACTGTATGTTCATCAAACCGACCACATTAAACTCGATTGCGATTTTCCGGTTAAAGTCATAAATCGTCTTGAGATGTTTTTCGGGAATACTGACGGGCGGCAGCACGCACGCCGAGTCGCCCGAATGGACGCCGGCCAGCTCGATATGCTCCATGATCGCCGGGACAAATGCGTCCGTGCCGTCGGCGATGGCATCGGCTTCCACTTCGATGGCGTTTTCCAGAAACTTGTCAATCAGTATTGGACGTTCCGGCGAGACATCCGTTGCCCTGGCGACATAGTATCGCAGCATTTCTTCATCATGCACCACTTCCATGGCACGGCCGCCGAGGACATAGGAAGGTCGGACCATCAATGGATAACCGATTTTTTTCGCTATCTTGAGCGCCTCGTCCAGGTTGCTTGCCATGCCGGATTCAGGCTGCGGAATACCGAGCTTTTTCATCAGCTTGCGGAACCTGTCCCGGTCTTCCGCTAGGTCGATTTTCTCGGGCGATGTGCCGAGGATTTTGACGCCGGCAGCTTCCAGCTCTGCGGCAATATTCAGCGGCGTTTGTCCTCCGAATTGTACAATCGCGCCTTCCGGTTTCTCCTTGTTGTATATGCTCAGCACATCTTCGACGGTGAGCGGCTCGAAGTACAGTTTGTCAGAAGTGTCGTAGTCGGTAGAGACGGTCTCCGGATTACAATTAACCATGATAGTCTCATAGCCTTCGTCTCGAAGTGCAAATGCGGCGTGGACACAACAATAGTCGAACTCGATGCCCTGGCCGATACGGTTGGGACCGCCACCGAGAACCATTATTTTACGTTTCTTGCTGACATCGACCTTGTCCGGAGCGTTGTATGTGGAGAAATAATAGGCCGCGTTTTCCACGCCGCTCACGGGCACAGGCTCCCATGCCTCGGTAACTTTCAGGCCGAGACGTTGTTTCCGAATCTGTTTTTCCGGAACTTCCAGCAATTCCGACAGATACTTGTCCGCGAATCCGTCTTTCTTAGCCTGGATCAGAAGCTTGTCCGGCAGTTTTTTGCCTCTATAGGCCAGGATTTTTTCTTCGAGTTCCACCAGCTCTTTCATCTGCTCGATAAACCAGGCCTTGATATAGGTTTTCTCGTGGAGCGTATCGACGCTGATGCCTTTGCGAAGGGCTTCGTACATAATGAACTGACGCTCACTCGTTGCTTCTCTGAGGAGCTCCAGCAGTTCATCGGCGGATTTCTTGTTAAAATCTTTAGCAAAGCCCAGCCCGTGCCGGCCGGTTTCGAGCGAGCGAATCGCCTTCTGAAATGCTTCTTTATAGTTCTTGCCGATACTCATAACCTCGCCGACGGCGCGCATTTGCGTACCCAGCTTGTCTTCGATTCCCTTGAATTTTTCAAAGGCCCAGCGAGCGAACTTTACGACCACGTAATCTCCCGACGGTGTATATTTCTCAAGCGTGCCGTCCCGCCAATATGGAATCTCGTCCATTGTCAGGCCGCCCGCCAGCATTGAGGAAACCATAGCGATTGGAAAACCAGTCGCCTTGGAAGCGAGAGCAGATGACCGTGACGTTCGCGGATTGATTTCTATGACCACGACCCTGCCTGTCTTGGGATCGTGCGCAAACTGAATATTGGTGCCGCCTATCACGCCGATTGCTTCGACTATATCATACGAATGTTTCTGCAAACGCTTTTGCAGCTTAGGCTCTATGGTCAACATCGGCGCAGTGCAGTATGAGTCGCCCGTATGAACGCCCATGGCATCGACATTCTCTATAAAGCAGACAGTTATCATCTGGTTCTTGGCGTCACGTACGACCTCGAGCTCCAGCTCTTCCCATCCGAGCACGGATTCCTCGACGAGGACCTGCCCGACAAGGCTGGAAGAAAGACCCCTGTTGACGATGGTGCGGAACTCCTCGATGTTGTAAACGAGGCCGCCGCCCGTTCCGCCCATGGTATAAGCGGGGCGTATGACGCAGGGCAGGCCGATATTCTCAAGCGATTTTTCCGCTTCTTCGAGGCTGTTTGCAATCTCGCTTCTCGGCATCTCTATGCCCAGCTTATTCATCGTATCTTTGAACGCCTGGCGGTCTTCTCCGCGTTCTATGGCATCGACCTTTACGCCGATGATCTGGACACCGTATTTTTCCAGGATTCCCCGGCGTGAAAGTTCGGCTGAAAGATTCAGGCCCGTCTGACCGCCCAGGTTCGGCAGCAGGGCATCGGGTTTTTCTTTAGCGATAATCTGCTCGATGGTTTTGACATTGAGCGGCTCGACATAAGTCACATCCGCCGTGCCGGGATCGGTCATAATGGTTGCAGGATTGGAATTGACAAGCACGATTTTGTAGCCCAGCTTCCGAAGTGCCTTGCACGCCTGGGTGCCGGAATAATCGAATTCACAGGCCTGGCCGATGATAATCGGGCCCGAACCAATAATCAGTACCTTGTGGATATCCTTACGTTTCGGCATTGTACGTTCCTCTAAAAAAGCATGGACTTCGGAATCAAACTCAGGGCACAAAACCCAACATTTTCGTATTTGGACGATTCCCCTTGTCTTATGACTAAAGTGAAATCGACGAATTTTAGCCAAGCTGAGCCGACATGTCAAGAAATGAAGTAAGAAGTGTCGATTTTCTCTGTTTTCAAGGATTGCTATGAGGTATATAGCGATATAAATCAAGCATCCCGCGGACATAACAAATGTTTAGCCCCGCAATTCATTGCGGGGTAATTCAATCAAGAAGAGCACAATAATTCGCACCGATTACCAATAGAATGACCGGGCATAGCTCAGTCTTTAGATATTCGCCTTCAGGCATCTGGGACAAAATGGATAATTAGGGACGTTTACGAATGGCGTTATGTCAAGGGCGCTATAGGCGGCGACGACGGCGACAATTGCGGCTGGGTGGACTATGTCCAGTGGACAGGGCCTTCGCCGGAGCAGGACACTTCTAATTTCCAGACGATTGACTACAAACATGATGTATATGGCCGGCGCAGTGAAAAGAAGGTCGACGGCTTTAGCACACGGTACTTATATGACGGCGACCACGTTATCGCCGAATACGATGGCAATAACAACCTGCTGCGCAAATACATCTACGGCCCGGGCATTGACCAGCCGGTCTGCATGATCGAGGTGGCCGACAGTAACGCCGTCTATTACTATCACTTCGATGCCCTCGGCTCGGTCGTGGCCCTCAGTGACTCGGCAGGCGATACCGTCCAGACGTACGAATACTCCGTCTACGGCCAGGTCGCCGTCGAAGACACCAACCCTCCTAACCCCTACATGTTCGCCGGCCGGAGATTCGATATAGAAATAGGCCTTTACTACAACCGTGCAAGGTACTATAATCCATATACGGGCAGGTTCCTTCAAACCGATCTAATAGGATACAATGGTGGCATGAATCTGTATGCTTATTGTGGAAACAATTCGTTGAATTATACGGATCCCAGTGGGCTTATTTTAAGGGATCGGGAACCGGATGATGTTTTAATCGCTGTTATTTTCACAGGACAAGGTTATACATATGGGCTTGTAGGTGACTGGGATATTGAAGATGTATATGGCAGGTTTAATGCTCAACCTCAAGAAATCACGACTTATAATATTGATGGAATGACTGTATTTGTTGAAGAAGATGATGGAGACGTACATCTTGATAATCCATATCCGAATGATTCAAGTCTTGTGTCAGTCTGGTTGAGTGCTACAACTATAGCATACTATAGAGATGCAGTTGCCGGTGCAGAACCAGTAACAGCTGAACCGCCAGTTGAAGAACCGCCAGTTGAAGAACCGCCAAGCGGCGTAGGTCATCCTCTTCCACCGAGACCTCCGCGTATCTTTCCTGGACCTCCAATGAGATTTTTCCCCCCGATAGTGCCACATGTTCCCAGAGAAACGCCAGAGCAACGACAGCGAAGGGAAGAAAACGAAAGGCGAGGGAGGGGAGATGATAATATAAATCCCCCCCCAGAATCTCCTGAGTATGAGTTCCCTCTACCAATCATTAAGCCTGGACCCACTCTTCCTTTTCCTTTCATATTTAGATTATTGCTTCCACCGGGAATGGGAGGGCCAGAGACAGCAGGAGGGAGAAGAATAATACCGGGGATACCCCCGGGTTGGAGACCTTACCCATACCCAGTACCCCCCATTTGGACGCGTTATTAGGATGGTAAAAAGAAGTAATTAAAGCCAAGAGCGGGATTGAGCATTGACAATGTATGCAAAAAATGTATATATTAAATACAGGAGTCAGAGATGCCGATTAGAAAGAAGTTTTAGAGCAGAATCTTATTAGTGTTATTTACTGTGGTTTTTCGAATGCATAACTTCGATGATTACTTTGATTTGTACGAAAAAGGTGCTTATCGAGAAGCATATGCCGCCCTACACGAAATCATGGATAGCCAACCGAAGTTGTCCAAAATCGGCAACATGTATGTTTGGTGCGCAGATCTCGAACTCTTAGTAAACGACGATGTGCAAAAAGCCCGACAGCTTTTGGACAAGGCTCACGAGTTGGGCTGTTCAGACATGGCGTTCTACTACAATACCCTCGGATACGTCCTATGGAGAACTGGTGATCGTGATAGAGGGATACAATATCTTGAGGAGAGTGTTGAATTAAAACCGAGCATTTCCAACCTCAAGTCTCTGGGCAGGGTACTATCCCATAACGATAATAATGATGCCTTGAGGATTTGGCAGCTCATTCTTGAACAGGATCCTGACCATTGTATGGCGCATGTATATTTGGGTATAGAAGCGATTAAATCTGGTAATCGAGACAAAGCGTTGGACATGCTGAAACGCGCCGAGAACCTTTCGCCCACGACCCGCGATTATTTGGACATCGGACGTTTGTACTGTGAACTGAAACAATTCCAAGACGCGTTGAATATATTACTCGAAGCAGATAAAGGTGGTTATGAACCGAAAGGATTCTTATATTCTTTCATCGGGGCTTGTTATCGTTCGATGGGTGATTACGATGCAGCTATCGATTATTCATCGAGGGCTATCGATCTGAAGTTTGATGATGATTATGGCAAAAGAATATTGCTGTCATGTACGGAAGAAAGGAAAACGTTCAATATATTGAGTGGTTTTGTGGAAAAATATCGTGACACTTGCCTTGCGTTTATAATCCTTGCACAGGAAGCCTTCAAACGTAAGGATTTATCTGAGGTTCACGGAATACTCTCTAAAGCAGGGCAGTTGGAACCATCACCGACAGAAATGTATTACATTGGGCGGCTATACCAATTTCTGGGATTCTTGCAAGAGGCACTTGATGTATATTTAAATGCAGGAAGAATGGGCTATGATGATAGAGGAAATTTGTATGGTAACATCGCAAGTTGTTACTTACATTTGCAGAGCTTTGATAAAGCTACTCAATATGCAAGCAAAGCTATTAAAATCAACTTTTATGACGACTACGCAAAAGATGTATTACTGTGGTGTACGGAAAGAGGGGAAACGTGCCATACGTTGGGTATTCTTCTGGAAGAACGCCACGATACTTGTCTTGCGTCTATAATCCATGCACAGGAAGCTTTCCGAGACAAGGATTTATCCAAGGCACGTAAGATGACTTCTAACGCGGAACTGCTCGATCCATCACCAGTAGAGATGTATAACATCGCGCATCTATGGTACGAGCTCGGGGACTTAGAAAGATCGTTAGAGGCATTATTGAAGGCCGATAAACTTGGTTATAATGATAAACCTCGGTTATATGAGTCGATTGCTAATTGCTATTACTGGCTGGAAAAGTACGATGCTGCCATACAGTACGCAATCAAGTTACTTGCCATAGATCCAGACGATGAGTATGCGAAGGAAGTATTATATTCTTGTAGAAAAGAAGTCTGGGGATCAGAGTTTGGTGATAATTATTGAGATAACTCTCTATGAGAAAACTAGAGAAAGTCACAAATGGCAGTCCGTTAAGCGGCATAATTGATTCTCAATTGTGCTCTTGTCGTTTTCAAAGATGGATAACCTTTATCTTCCCGCCAGCCCCCCCTTTTTATTGATTATTGATTATACCCGCTTTCGCGGGCACAAGCTTACTATTGATTATTGTCCCTGCTCCCACAGCATGCAATATGCACAACGCAGTCCTTGGGACTCCTTACGGAGCACGCAGTACGAACTAAGGACGCCGTCTCACGGAGATTTATCTGGAATTAGCCCGCCTTTTTCCGTTTA
>CAZTDF010000068.1:2030-20027 GCA_964612465.1 uncultured Pirellulales bacterium | reverse complement strand
ATCGACACAATACAACGCGGCAGAAGTCAAGAGCGCGGCCATCTCGGTTCCGGCTGGGTCCCCGAAAGCTACGACGGCTATCAGGATTTGTACTGGATACAGAAGGCAACATGGGGAAAATTAGGTTATAGTCCGAGCCATCCGTAGGCCCGGTTATTTGTGCCGAGCGATTTTTATTCGGTTGAGCCCGGCTGTTCCGAAGATAGTTGCATTTAGTTGTTGGGTATGGTATATTAATGATATGAAGGCTCAATGCTATTGTCGGGCAAGATTAGACTGGAACTTCCCGTTTTAATTGCAGTAGGAGGATAAAACGTTATGCGCAAATCACGAGGATTTACATTGATTGAGTTGCTGGTGGTCATCGCTATTATCGCCATCCTGATGGCGATATTGATGCCGGCGTTGAATCGCGTCAGGGAACAGGGTAAGCGTATGGTCTGCCTTGGCAATCTCAAGCAGATGGGACTTGCATGGATTATGTATGCCGATGAGAATGATGATAAACTCGTCAATGGCGCCATAGGCTACAGCAATAGCAATCAGTCCTGGGGCGACCACACCGGCGAGCTGGCGTGGATCGACGCATTTAGTACCGATGATTTGGACATCCAGATACAAGGGATCAAAGACGGTGCCTTGTGGACATATCTCAAGGATCTCGATATCTACAAGTGCCCGACTGGGAAGCGCCTCCCGAATGGCCTACCACAGGCTCTGACATACGCAATCATGTTCTCCATGAACGCCGTCAACCATCCGCCGACTCAGGGAGTACGCGGCGCACATGTCAAGATAAGGTCTGAGATTACCAACCCGTCGCCGGCTTACAGGATCGTATTTATCGATGAGGGCTTCATGACGTCGGATGCTTACGCCGTTCACTATGATCAGGAGCAATGGTGGGACGACCCACCCGCCCGTCACGGCGACGGCGCAACTGTCTCTTTCGCGGATGGGCACACCGAACACATGAAGTGGAAAGGAACCGATACGATAACACGCGCCAGAAACGAAGAGAATCAACACACAAGCAACTGGACACCCGAAACGCCCGCAGGCTTCCAGGACCTCTACAGAATGCAAAAAGGCTGCTGGGGAAGATTAGGCTATACACCGACGCATTAAAAGCTCGTATTGCGTATTGCGTTGAACCGTGCTCATCTTCCAACGCCACATCAGGGCAGGCGTGAGCTTTGTGCGTATCCGAAAAATTCTCGTCAACAACAAAAAGATAGACCTGACCAATCCTGTTCGGCCCCCATTATCCTTAAAAAATACGCAAAAAACGGCAGAGCCTGTGGATTACAATTGATTTAGAACACCCTGTAGGCAAAATATACAAACGCAATCACAGAAAAAACGATAGTGTTAAGACGGAAGTAATTCACTCGTTCCATTATTCTTCACCCCCTTTTGGATATAATGATGTACGTATTATATATTTTCCAGCAATTAAAGTCAAGTAAATTCTCCGCTAAATGGATTTAAAGAAGCACAAATCCCGTTTTTCGCTGTGTAAATTGAGGTTTGCGAATCGGCCGGAGCGTTTCTTTGCGGCTTTTTCTATGGCCCTTTGTCCCTGATAAAATCTCACGGGCACGGCAGCTATTTGCTCCTCAACTCTCGCCGCAGGTCCTCAAGCCGCTCTACGGCTTCCTGCGGCAGGGGTTTGGCTCCTCCCCAGATCCTGGCTATCGTGAGCGCACGAGCGTGCATTTCCAGGGATTCCATACAGAAATGGGCCTGCTTCAGTGTCGAGCCCAGGGTCAGAGCGCCGTGATTGCCCAACAGATATGCGTCGTGCTTTTGGACACACTCAGCGAGACGTCCAGCCAATTCGGCCGGCGTCGCGTAGTCGATCCACGCCACTTCGCCGATATAGACGAAGGCCTCCGGATGGCTTGGCGGACCGAAACGCTCTCCGGCCAGGGCGAGCCCTGTCGTGAACGGGGGATGCCCGTGGATGATGCCGTGCACGTCCGGCCGCTTGCGATAGATGAACGTGTGCGTCGGCGTTTCGCACGACGGCTCCAGGTCGCCGGCCAACTTATTACCGTCCAGGTCCACCTTCACGAACCATTCCGGTGTCGCATCGGCCAGGGCATGGCCTGTCGGCGATATCAACACCTCGCCCGACTCCAAACGCACGCTCACGTTGCCGCCGTTGGCCGGCACAATGTCCTTGTCATACAGCCGTTGGCAGATGACCACCATTTCCCGGCGAATAACCTTTTCGTCAATAATCACAAGTAGCCTCCTTCGCGGCCCGATTCCACAGATTCATATACAGAACTACACTATCATTCTCTATGCCTATGGCTCTTGCCATAAGGCCAATATAGCACGGCCATAATATCAAATCACAGCCCATCTGTCATGCACTACCCGGGAAATCCTTCTATCTTCTGGCTTCTGAATTCTTTTTTTTTACTTTTTACTTACTTCTCTGTATTATTTTCCCAAAGTCGTAATACGCCACAGAACGCAAAACTTCCTCGAATCGCCTTGTAGTCATACCGCACCTTTTCAGCCATACCAGGGGTTTGCGCATTCAACTCCACTCAGAGTTTGCCCTGAGCTTGTCGAATATGGCAAGTCCTGAGAAATTCGTATTTAGATACGTATTTGTGTTTTTGAATTGGTTATTTTTGGGATTTCTTATGCTCTTATGCCTTATATTTCTTTGATGGAAGACTTTCGAGAGTGAGAATTTTAATAATACAGTGTTAATTAGATTGTAATAGGTGGCTGTTTCTTAGTTTCTTGTTAGGGGATTCTTGAATGTATACAATTACTATAACCTTATTACTTATCATTGGACTTGTAATTTGGATCTGGAGATCTGATCATCAAAAAGGCAAAGACACTTTCATACAAGCTTTGCTTTCAGTTCTATCAGTGTTTTTAGGTATTTTCCTTGCTCTATTTGTAAACTCTCATCATGAACGGTGCCAAACGATTAAAAACCTTGGTCAATTAAGTCGTTACGGCACAATACTATCAAACTGACTCTTGGCGTCTCGTGCAGCATCGCGTGCTATTTCTGGAAGGGCCGGGTGAATGAAAATCATGTCCAACAGATCGTCGAGCGTACCTTCCTTCTTCATCATTGCGATGAAAAGGTGGACCATATCAGAGGCTTCGTCACCGATGATATGCGCACCCAGAATCCTGCGTGTGGGACGCTCCACCAATACCTTTACAAATCCGTACTCGTATCCTCTCGCAAGTCCAGCGTTGCTATCTGCATAAGATGCCTTTCCCACAACATAGTCCTTGTGTTGTTCAACGGCCTGCTGTTCTGTCATACCAACCCCAGCGATTTCCGGTACACTGAACACGGCATGCGGCACAGGTCCATATTCAATCGGTTTGTCTGCCCCACCCCGAAGGACCGTTCGTACGAGATAGTCTGCTTCATAGTTCACCGTATGGCGATAGAGATAGTTACCTACACAATCACCCAATGCGTAAATGCCATCGACATCTGTTCGCAGGTAATTGTCAACTCGGATAAAGCCATTCTCATTGGTCTCTATACCTGTATTTTGTAGTCCGAGATTATCAGTGCAGGGTACAACACCGGTTGCCACCAGCAGGGCATCACCTGTGAAGACTCTCTGCCGGTCCGATGTGTCTTTGCATGTGACAGAGAATGAATCGGCATTATAATCAATCCGTATAGGAACGAAACCTGTGTGCACCGAGTGGATTCTGCCGAACACTTGAGAGAATGTTTCAGCAACTTCCCTATCCTCTTGTCGCAGGAAATCGCTCCGCACGATAAACTCGACGTCTGTCCCGGCTGCAGCAAAGGCGCCGCCGAGTTCTACGGCAACGTACCCGGCTCCAATCACGAGCAGGCTATCAGGCAAATCTGTACGCCTCAAAGCTTCGCGGCTCGTCATGAATGGAGTGCACGCAAATCCTGGAACATCGGGTATCTGGGGGCGTGATCCCGTGACGATGAACACCTTATCTGCCGCAAGTTCATCCTCTCCTGCTTGAATAATCCGGTCGGAAATGAATTCAGCATGAACAGGATAGAAATCCAGATTCGGGGTGTGCTCGATCTTTGACCGCTGGTCTGCCGACATGCTATCTACGGTCTCGTTTATACGTTTTATAAGAGCCGCAAACTCGACTCTTATGCTCGAATCTGATGTTACGTTGATTCGATGTGCCTCCCGGATCAATCCAGGCAGTTTAGTTGGATAGATCAACATTTTGGAAGGAATGCACCCGCGGTTCAGACAGGTCCCCCCGATTGTTTCTTGTTCGATAAATGCTGTCTTGAGTCCCACGGCTGCAGCAGTCAATGCGATCCTCTTTCCTCCGCCGCTGCCGATAACAATAATATCGTAGTGTTTCATGCAGTTAACCGCCTAAAGCAACAATTCGTCTTGTTCAATCACTTCGAGGAGAGCCATGCTCAGAGACTATGTCTGCTCCAATTCTTCAAGAGGATACCAAATTAAACATTCTCTGACCACCTCGTCCACAATATTTGACTACAAACCAGTCAACCATGGCTATCAGGTGTGCTGCCATATATGCCATGGGCGCAAAGGCTGAAGAGAGTATTTTTGAGCAGTATCTTTTGCTTCTCGCCATCCACATGCTTCGATATATGGCAGGAAACGCTAATAAGGTGCGAAAACTTGAACATGCCGAGTCTCGGAGAGTAGCCCTAAGAGGTGTTTTATGACCGTAGAATGGAGGATCTGCCCTCGATGGGTATTCGTATTATTAAGATCGCACTTTATAGCTACTTCTATGGTGTACTGAAGCTGCTTCAAATTGTAGAAATTTAGATGGAATTATGTTATAATGGTATATGAAGCATAAAGGAGTGTTTCAGAAAAAGTGCGAAAGCGTGCAGAGACATCGTTTATGGAGTTACAACTGAAAACCATAAGATTGGATAGAAAAGAGAAAAATCCTATGAGCATTGATAATAATACGACACTTACGCGGCGTCGGTTTCTGAGACGGGGACTGATGGCGGCAAGTGCGGTGGCGCTGCCGTATTATGTTCCGGCCTCGGCGCTGGGGCATGGCGGAACTGTTGCGCCCAGCGAACGGATCGTGATGGGCGGAATAGGTATGGGCGGTCGCGGTTCTTCAGATTTGGGTTGGATGTTGGACGAGCCGGATGTGCATTGGGTCGCCGTCTGTGATGTCCTAAAAAGCCGGCGTCAAGTGGCCAAGAACGTAGTGGACAGTAAATATGGCAATAAGGATTGTGCCGCGTATAGCGATTTGCGACAGTTTTTGGCCGAGCGGACGGATGTGGATGCCGTGCTGATTGCCACCGGCGATCGCTGGCACGCGCTGGCTTCGATTATGGCCATGCGGGCCGGCAAGGATGTCTATTGTGAGAAGCCGGCCTGCCTCACGATGGCGCAGGGGCAGACGGTCGTGGAGACCGCGCGTCGGTACGGCCGGATCTATCAAACCGGCGCCCAGCGGCTCAGCGAGGGCAATCACGTCTTTGCCATAGAAATGGCTCGGTCCGGCCGGTTGGGCCAGATTCATACTGTTTACGCCGACATTCGTTGGCGCGATGGGTTGCGCCACGACTGGTTGCCGGCGGAACCGGAACCACCCAAGGATGAAATGGACTGGGATATCTGGCTCGGTGCATGTCCCTGGCGTCCTTACAACGGCGGTTATGTGAATGGAGGGGGATGGTATCACTTTTATGATTTTGCGACCGATGTCGCGATGTGGGGGGCGCACTCGGTTGCCCAAGCCCTGGCCGGACTCGATATGTCGGACGTTGTCTCAATCGAGTTCGAGTATGCCGGTCCGGATAAGACAATGGTGACACACTTGTCCAACGGGGTGAAGCTGGTTCTGTTCCGAGTCAGCGGCTCGGTATGGGAACCGTGCGAGTACTGGCATGGCGCTTGTGGTGAGCGGTTCGATGGTCCCGAAGGATGGGTCGCAGCCGCCGACGGTTATGGGAGCCCCGATGTCTCATCGCCGTCGCTGTTGCGCGAATACAAGAAAGTGCTGGCCGACTACACGAACCGGACACAACGGCCGATGAACCACGTGCGGGATTTCTTCGATTGTATCCGGTCGCGCCAGCTCACCGTGGCGAGCCCGGAAGTCATGTATCGGTCCATGAACATCTGCCTGGCTGCAGACATCTGCGAGCAATTGAAGCGGAACCTGAAGTTCGATCTGCGCAATGCAGAGTTTGTCGGTGATCCCGAAGCCAACCGGATGCGGTCCCGCGCGATGCGCGCCCCCTACATGATCTAATTCAACTGAAATTGAAATGAGATTACGGTATTGCCGGGACCTGGAGCTTGCAGGAGTGTTTTAGCGAAGTGTATATGGGAAATCCCGGATTAAGGCTATAAAAAGCGTATCAATCCGGACGGCTTGAACATTAGTGGGTAATGAAAGGAATTTTACACAGATATATGAGAAACTTATTCCTCAGCCTTGTGATAACTGCATATCTGATCGGCTCTGTGAACGCAGCGGAAGCTTCGCTTGTAATCAATGAGTTCATGGCTTCAAACAGCGGTTATGTTCAAGATCCGCAGGGTCAGTACGATGACTGGATCGAAATACATAACTTTGGTTCCAATCCCATCAATGTCGGCGGCATGTATCTGACAGATAATCTGTCGGTTCCAACCAAGTGGCGAATTCCGGACAGCAATCCAGCGATAACTATCATTTCGGCAAGAGGCTATCTATTGATCTGGGCCGATGAAGATACGACCGATACCGGATTGCACGCAAATTTCAAGCTCGATGCCGCCGGTGAGCAGATCGGTTTGTTCGACAGCGACGGCGTGACTGTCATTGACAGCGTTATCTTTGGCGAGCAGACGACAGATACGTCCTATGGCCGCTATCCCGATGCCAACAATAACTGGCAGGTCTTCGGTGTCCCCAGCCCGATAGCAGAGAACATTAGTGTATTTCACGGTTTCGTTTCCGGAGTCGAAGTTAGTCACGAGAGAGGATTCTACGATACGCCATTTTCTCTAACACTCGCCAGCGAAACCGACAATGCTGTCATCTATTATACTCTCGACGGCACCGAGCCGTATGAACTCAGCAGTCGGGGTGCGAGTAGTTTGCTGTATACCGCTCCTGTCACGATTAGAGGAACCACCTGCCTGAGGGCCAAAGCGTTCAAAGAAGGCTGGCTGCCTTCAGAGACACTGACCTGTAGCTACATTTTTCTGGACGATGTAATAAAGCAACCTATTTATCCTGAAGGTTTTCCCAATCAATGGAAAGGAAGTAGCGTTGACTACGAAATGGATCCTGATATTGTATATGATCCTCGCTACAAGGACAATATTAAGGATGCTCTGACATCGATTCCTACTGTATCTATCGTAATGAATCAGGATGATATGTTTGGAGAAGATGGTATATATTCAAATGCGCGTTCCAGTGGTCCGGCCTGGGAACGACCCGCTTCTGTTGAAATGATATATCCGGATGGTACGCAAGATGGATTGCAGGTTAACTGTGGAATTCAAATACTGGGCGGTGCGTCTCGTAGTATGACCCAAAAACACTCCTTTCGCTTGCTTTTTAAGGGCATCTACGGGCCTACAAAACTCAGATTTCAACTGTTTGGCCAGGACGCTGCGAGTGAGTTTAACACTATCGTCCTGCGAAGTAGCTTCAATGATGGATATGGCTGGGGTGATGCAAAATCATATGAACAATACATACGTGACCAGTTTATACGAACTATGCAGCAAGATATGGGTAATATATCCACAAATGGCATATTTGCACACCTTTATATTAATGGTTTGTATTGGGGGCTCTATATTCCATCCGAACGTCCGGATGCTTCATTCTCAGCCAGCTACTATGGCGGTGAAGAAGAAGACTGGGATGCATTCTCCCACAGTGGCCTCAATAGCGGTAACAGCTCGGCCTTTAATCAGATGATATCCTTATCTCAGGAAGCATCCTACTCATATGAAGCCTATCAGCAGCTACAGGGCAATAATCCCGATGGCACCCGAAATACTGATTATCCATACTTGTTAGATATATCTAACTATGTTGACTATTTGCTTCTCAATTATTGTGTAAATAATGAGGACTGGCCGTGGAATAATTACTGGTATGCTCGAAAACGAACAGCCGACAGTACAGGCTTTAAGTTCTACTGCTGGGATTCGGAAATCTCATTGTACTTGCCATCTCGGGCGCATATGGAACTAAACCGGACTACAGATTTCAGAGGAGTAGGGCAACTTCACGGAAACCTTATAAAAAATGATGAATATAAATTGTTCTTTGCTGATCGCGTGCATCATTTTCTGTTTAACGACGGTATTCTGACTCCGGAATATTTAAGCAGTCGTTATTTAGAAATTGCAGACCAGGTCGAAATGGCAATTATTTGTGAATCTGCGCGTTGGGGTGACCAGCACCACCACCCGCCACTTAATCAGGATGACTGGTATAATATGCGAGACTGGCATTTGGAAAATTTCTTTCCATTGAGGTATGATATCGTTTTGGACCAGTTAAAAGACGCAGGTCTTTATCCTAATGTTGATGCACCGGTATTTTATATAAATGATTCGTATCAACATGGAGGCCGGATCACAGCTACCGAAAGATTGTCAATGTCAGCCCGGAGAGGTAATATTTATTATACTCTCGATGGCTCCGACCCGCGCCTGCCGGGAACATCGGGACCTGTTGTCAGCAGCACTACAATCGTATCTGAGAATGCTGACAAGAAAGTTCTGATACCTGCCGGGTCTGTCAGCGACGACTGGAAAAGCAACTACAACTTCAATGACACCTCATGGACATCCGGAGACGGAGGAGTCGGATATGAGACAGGTTCAGGTTACGAAGCATTCTTTAATATAGACGTCAGAGAACAAATGTACAATGGTAATACTTCCTGTTATATCCGTATTCCTTTTACTTTCGATGGCAGCACAAATGACATTAACATACTTAGGCTTAATATGCGTTATGACGATGGTTTTATTGCATATCTTAACGGCACAGAAGTAGCCAGAGCAAATGCACCGTCTAATGCCACCTGGAATTCCATCGCCGACAATACCCATGATGATAACCAGGCCGTTGTTTTTCAACAATTTGATATATCGGCCTATATACCCCTTTTAAATCAGGGACAAAACATACTGGCTGTACACGGTCTAAATGTCAGAAACAGCACCGATTTTCTTGTTTCTGCCGAGTTGGTTGCCGGTCAAAGTACTCCTTCCAGTGATAGCGGCATTTCACCTGTTGCTATCGAATATAAGGAACCTATCACATTCACAAAAAGCATACAGGTAAAGGCACGGGTGTTGGATGGAGGTACATGGAGTGCCCTAAATGAAGCGGCCTTTGGGGTCGGCTCAGTAGCAGAGAACTTGCGTATAACCGAGATTATGTACCATCCAGAGGATCCGGATGAAGAGTTCATCGAACTGACAAACATCGGCACCGAAACAATCAACCTGGAGTTTAAATAGTTTAAATAGGGACGGACCCTATTATTTTTAAAGGGAAAAAAGTGCAACGAAAAGCTTTTACTCTTCTTGAGCTCTTGATAGTAATGTCGATTATCGTCTTATTATTAAGCATTCTTTTGCCTTGCCTTATGAGTGCAAAAGAAAGAGCACGGGAATTATTTGCTATGCAAGTTGAAGTTGATGAAGAAGGAAAGGTTCTCCTGGAAATTCGAAACCTTTCTAATAGAAAATCAACTGAAGACATATATATGATAGAGATTAACCCTCCGAGGAATTCCCGCGTTTTCTTAAAAAAACCTTATCCTTCAGGTATGAAATTAATAAAAAGAGATGGCCAGGATTATATTAAATGGAGACCTAAATTGGATGATATTGGTGTGCATTTAATTACTGTTGTTTTTGAAGGTGAAGAAACCTCTGAGCAAGAGATTGCAATTTATGTTTATAATAAAAAGCTTTTAGAAGCTGAGCTAAAGAACCAATGAGACGCTGATTAACGCTGATAAACTATATATCTGGATATATCTTATATCTGGAACCACCATACATATTTATCGGAAATCGGGGGGCGCCTTAGTTATTTCTCCCGTTCGGTGGGGAGGTTGAGTTTTGCGAATTGTCCGAAGTATTTCTTTGCCGCTTTATCATACGCCTTTGCGACCTGTTTCTCATCTTCGAATTTGCCGAGAAAAATCCGCCGGCCGTCAACGCATATCTGCGCGCCCCACTTTTGCCGGCTCTTGTAAAACGTAATACCCTTGTATTTGGAGTATCCCGGCCTCGAAGATTTGCTTAAGTTCCAATTGTTCTGCAGGCGAGTTGCCGATCTCAAGTTCGCCTTCCTGTTATCGAGAGTCCTGGCGTTGATATGGTCGCAGACCAGGCTATCAGGAGTATTCGCCACCTCTCGGTGCATGGAAATCAATTTTGGCCTTTTACCGTTTCGGTTCGGTTTTTTACAGACGGCGTATAATTTATAATTAGACCGGCCGAAGACGTACCATTTGTATTCGCTCAGCCGGTAATAATCGTCCGGATCGACGATGGCGTATTTGCCTTTCGTCAGGGCGATTCGCCTGAAGGCGTAGCCGTAGCGCAGCCGGCGGTATAAAAGCACCGGCCCGGCCAGAAAAACTCCAGCCGGTTCGGAATTGTAAATGACAGAACGACCCTGATGAGCCCCCCCCGCTCCTGAAGGATCAGGAGAAATCCGAAATCCTAAGCTCGAAATCCGAAACAATACCGAAATCCGAATTTCAAATGTTCAAGACAGAATTTTTGGATTTTGCATTGTAGTTTTGCCTTTTTCCTTTTTACTTGCATCTTTCGGCCGGGGGCGAAAGACGCGCCCCTATCATTGGAGCAACCTACGCGTTTGATGCGAAAATCTACAAAATTGTAGACGTAATTTTTGCCGTAAGTGCTTGTTAGAATGGGAATAAAAAAAATTTCCAACTTTCTTATTTTTGTTTTCAGCTACCATCGCTTTTGGTCGAAATCATCTTAAAAACAAGCTTCTTGAGCAGGTGCATTGTTTATGTTTAAATATGATCGGACCCTAAATCACAGGGATCAAAAAATTGGATTATTAGATAAAATAGTCAGAATTTATAGGACTACGGCCTTTGTCCTTGATTTCTGTATTCAGAATTGCTACAATTCTAATGGAAGCAACGGAGGCACTAAAAGAGAAAGGAAATTCACAATTGACAATCGTGGCGGGCTATTGCGCCGAAAGATTAAATATGGGTGGAGATTTATAATGAATAGTGGAAAAATTCCGGCAAAGACTGAAAATGTGAGAAAGATTTGGCTGTTAGGTCTTGCGCTTATGATAATCGGACTGGGCGGTTCGAATGTGTTTGCTCTGGACCTGTTCGGGCCTCCGGTTGCCGAGCTGGAAAAAGGTATGTTCAGAGGAGGGATTGATTATTCCTCCAGTACGATGGATCTGGAACTGATTGAAGGTCATGCGATCGTTTATCGGGATGGCGAGCTTTATGGACAAGGAACTGTAGAATCTTTAACAATTGAAGATTTTAAAGTTAATACGCTCTATGCCAACGTTGGATATGGCATTGCTGAGAACTATGAGGTATTTTTACGGATGGGCGCAGCAAATGCCACGTTCGGAGACTCGCTATGGGAAGAGAGTGAAGAATTTGATAATAAATACAACTTTGCTATTAGTGCCGGAGCAAAAGCGACCTTCTACGAAGGCTTTGATTGGCAGATCGGCGGAATATTTCAGATCAATCTGACTGAACTGGACGGAGAAATCGATTCATCGGCCTGGACCGTTACTCAGCCTCAGTTCGCTGAAATAAGTTCTACAGAAATGCAAATTGCAGTCGGCGCAAAATATATGCGGACCGGCTGGTTATCGCTTTATGGCGGCCCGTTTATGCATTTTATTAGCGGCGATTTTGAATATTCATTTACTCGAATCACGGATCTGAACTTCGATACCGGCGAATACTCATGGGAATTCAATGAAGGTCCGACCTACGGCGGTTACTTCGGCGCCCAAATAGAAATTGCCAAGAACTACTTTGCTAATATTGAGTATCAGCAAACATCCAATGCCGACGTCTTTGGCGCAAATATAATGATGAGATACTAATCAAGGGTAAAATAATCACGAACTTTTGCCGCTCAGCTTTGATACCGGGACATCAAAAAACAAAACCTGTTTTCTATACCTCGCCCTCGGTACATACATAAAAATAGTTTTTTTCAATGGACTTTTTTCTTGACATATTGCCCCTGCCGCAATCAAATATTCAATAAATAATGCAGAAAGGACATGAAGGCATCTTTTCTTCTATATTTGCCTTTTAGCCATTAAAAAGCACCTATTAAGGCTTCTTAGGGTAGTAAGAGGGTAGTTAAAAATATGATTTGAAGCGGAAGCTATATGCCATTGCGAAGGAACGCCAAACAAGCAAAAAAAAATCTTAATTCCCTGCAGGCTTGACAAAATAAAAAAATAAATATATAAAAGTTAAATACCGATTCTATTCATATGTCACAATCGGCATAGGTTTAATGTGATATTTGCTGGAGGCGGGAAAATAACGATAGTCACAGGATTATGAGCAATAGAAAGCAACAAATTCGCTACGGTCTAAGGCCAATCGTGGCTGTGGCTGTAATCGTTGTGCTGTGGATTGGCGGGTGGGGCAGTATCTCTGCCCAAACGGATACCGAACATGAGGCTGAGAGGACTCTCCGCGACCTAAAGATTGATGTAACCCCCGATCCGAATGTTGCTGTGCCGGAAATATACAAAACCCCACCTAAAATCGTAAAGCAAACGGTCGGCGGCACAGAGGAATGGAAATTATTCTACTTCTGCAAGTACCATACATCTGATGACTTAAAAAAGATAATCCATGAGCAGTTTGCGACGAAACTTTTCGACCAAAAAGGCAAATCGACTCAAGTATCAGACTATACCGTCAGCAGTAATCCTGTTACTAACCAGTTGATCGTCAGATGTCCGCTCAAAGAGGACGTCGATTCGGTACTTCAAACACTGGAGCATGTGGATGTCGCACCGATTCAGGTCAAGATAGAATGTCTGGTCTCGGAAGTTTACGCGGATATGACATTCGACCGGGAAACTACTTTGGCAATTGACAACTTATTCGGCGAGAAGGTTGTGATGAATCCCGCCGGTACGGCTTTCGGAGCAGACGTCCGGCAATTAGTACAGGACGACGAATATCTTCCCGCGTTTCCCGGGGCTTCTCTGAGAGAAGTGGCACGATCTCGAATGGGTCTAAACATAGGTTACTTAAACGCCGGCGAAGTAGGTCATGGCTTCACGCTGTTAATCGATCTGCTCGAATCGAGAGGCTACTTGAAAATTCTGATGAACCCAACGCTTGAGGTGGTCAACGGTGGAACTGCAACAGTCTCATCACAGCAAAAGGTTCCGCTGGACAGAATAACGATGCGATCCACGAATTCGGACTACCTGGAGACAAGGACTGAATACGAAAATGTCATTGACTCGCTCAAAATTACGGCCCACGTTTTCGGTGACGGCTACGTCGGTCTTGAAACTGACATAATGCTCGGCTCAAAAAACACACCCGAGGGCGTCAAGCAGGTGCCAATCATAACCAAAAAGGAAATCCAGAATAAAGAAAACCGCATCAGGCAGGGCGAAAGCCTTGTAATTGGCGGAATCAGGAAGAACGAGGAATTTGCCGTAATCCGCGGCGTTCCAATTCTGAAAGATATCCCGATTCTCGGTTTTCTGTTCTCCAGCGAGGATACCGAAAGCCGTGCGGTCGAGACCATTTTCATACTCACTCCAACCATTTCCACCGATGGCAGACCAAAAGAAGAAGTAATGAAACAAATCAAAAAAATCCACGAACCGGATTCTTTATAAGACGCCCACCAGACTGTTTCACAAAACTTTAGGCTCAAAAACAGCGAAATAAGAGCCTGAAACCTGAGCTTAAAAGGTCTTACCAAATAAAGAAAGCAGAAATGAAGGGCATCCCCGATCCGCAATCCCGTGGAAAGCCTGCTGGTGTGGCTCATTTCTCGGGCACTACATAAGCTTCTCTTTTGCAAAGGATTGTGCTGTCTGTCATTGCGAGCACTTCACCTGATTCTCAGGATTTATAAAAGAGAAAATAGCCCACTTACGTCATTGCGAAGGAGCGTAGCGACTACGGCAATCTCAACCGTCACTATTGGACTTTACAACAGCCCCGAAGGCGGGAATCCATGCTGAATAGTCCGATATTTTCTTGACTCGGTGATAGAAAATTTGGTATATTGCCTTTACAGGTACAGGAGACACCACCGGTGTAAAAAGGGCATATTTGAACGTGTCTGTAATAGTAGATATGTATAGGCTCCAGAAGAATAGCCCGTAACAACCAAACAAGTGCAACACAAATATAATAGGAGGTAAGAATAGTTGACTGAAATAAAAAATACACGAATTCTGCAGATAATCCCTTTTTTGCTCATAGTTGTGTTGGTCTGCTCATATGCCCATGGCAATATAATCTACGTTGACGACGATGCCGCAGGAACCAACGACGGCTCAAGCTGGGAAAACGCTTATGTCTACCTTCAAGATGCTTTGGCCGATGCTAACGATTCTGTGAAGCCGGTCGAAATCCGAGTCGCACAGGGCATTTACAGACCGAATGAAGGGCTCATAGCCATTCCTGAGTTTGACTGGAGAACGACGACATTCCAGCTCATTAACGGCGTGACGCTCCAGGGCGGCTACGCGGGAATAAGCGGCGCAGACCCGAATGAACGCAATCTGCAAGATTTCGAAACGATTCTTTCCGGTGACCTCAACGGAGACGATATGGAAGTTTTGCGTCGTCCTGGTTGGGTTAATGATCCGAATCGAGCAGAAAATAGCTACCACGTCGTAACTTCATATCAAAACAACGAAACAGCTGTGCTAAACGGCTTCATTATTACCCGTGGTCACGCCGATTATTGGCTTAGACAGGACCATGGCGGTGGTATGATCAACCTTAATAGCAACCCAACTGTTACCAACTGTATGTTCATTGGAAACTTAGGATCTGTAGGCGGTGGTATTTACAACTCCAATAGCAATCCAACGCTAAAAAACTGCACATTCAACTTAAATATGGCTAATTCATCTCGCGGCGATACGAGTGATAGAGGTGGTGGAATGTATAACGATCAAAGCAGTCCAACGTTGATTGAATGTATTTTCGACCAGAACGGTGCTATGTATGGAGGTGGTATGTACAGCAAGAAAAGCAATCTAAACATAGAAAACTGTACTTTCAGCAATAACTTGGCAGAGGGCGGTGGCGGGATTAGTAACTATCAAAGCAATCTAATCCTAACTAACTGTAAGTTTGTTAAAAACCGGGCAACTTGGCATGGCGGCGGGATGTACAACTATGGAAATGGAGATGGTGTTGTTGATATCATCAACTGCACGTTTATTGAAAATATAGCAGCCGACTCTGGTGGTGGGATTTCTAACAGGTATAGTAATCCCAACCTGACTAACTGTACTTTCAGAGACAATTCAGCCAACTGTGGTGGTGGGATGGCTAACTATTATCGTAGCAACCCTAAACTTAATAACTGCACGTTCGGCCTAAATATATCTATGGTTAGTGGTGGAGGAATATACAATTTCGACGGAAGCAAACCAATCCTGAAAAACTGTACGTTCTGCCTTAATGTGTCTGAGGATAGTGGTGGAGGAATGTACAATATCTACAATAGCAATCCAATTCTAATCAACTGTATCTTATGGGATAATACTCCAGACCAGATCGACGGCGAAGCTACCGTCTCCGTCGCTAACGTCTCATACAGTGATATTAAAGGTGGTTGGCCGGAAGGTGGCATAGGTATCATCGATGTCGATCCACTTTTCGCTGATCCCAACAATGGTGACTACCATTTGAAATCACAGTCCGGACGCTGGGACCCGAACAGTGGAAGCTGGGTTAAGGACGATGTAACAAGTCCATGTATCGATGCGGGAGATCCTAATTCGGATTTCTCTTCTGAGACATGGCCGCACGGCGGCATTATCAATATGGGCGCCTACGGCGATACGCGCCAGGCAAGTATGTCATCAGAAACAGAGGGAATGGCGCTTCCTCGTGTCGCTTATACCTTCTCTGACGACACCGAGGCGGCGGAGAATTTTGAGTCTTTACTTGAGGCTTATGGCTGTCCAACAACCTTAATAAGCCTGGACGATGTCCCGGCGACGCCGTTGGATTCTTATGACCTGCTTATAGTTGCAAACGATACCAAAAATATAGATACCTGGAGCGATCCCAATACTGTTGCAGCGATAGAAGATTCAGGCAAGCCGATCGTCGGATTGGGCGATGGGGGCTATGATTTCTTCGGACTGCTCGGATTATCTATCGGCAATCCTTATGGAGGGCACAGCAGTAAAAACAGTATCAAAGTTGTCGATCCGAATTGCTCGCTTTTTAGTACGCCGTATTCTATTGAAATTCCCCAAGACAGGGCACTCAAGCTATACACCGAAACCAATAGCATCGGAATTTACCTTTGGCCGACAGTACCCGAGACCGTCACTGTTTTCGGTAATGAAGTAAATGATGTTGGTTACTTTCCTTTGGTCATGCAGCACAATCGATATGTGCTCTGGGGCTTTACTGAATCGCCTCAGAAGATGACTGAGATCGGCAAAACGCTTTTTATAAACGTCGTAATCTGGACGGCGAATAAAGCCTGGGAGAGCGAAAACTGACAGTTGTGAGATTTGTTAATTCTCACAACTGTCATACTGAGCGAAGCGAAGAATCTGGGATTAGGACGAGCAATTGAGATTCTTCACTTCGTTGCGCTACTTTCAGAATGACACTATACGCTTCTCATATTCCTCAGTATTGCTCGAACCCAGGCTTTCGATATACACAGAATTTATTTCGAACTCATTGTTCTATCGAGTTCTTTATTGTCCTGCCGCTTGCTTGGCCTTGTTCAATACCATCCTTCCACGCCGGTTTACGTTTCTGTTGCTCGTAGCCTTGAGGACTTTCTGCATGGCATCGACAACCTCACGCGGCTTTTGGTCGGCTATTGCCTCGCCGATTGCCACGGCTGCGAAAGCCGCCTCGTCCCTGGTCGCAGCATTTTCCAAGTGCGCCATGGCCATCGAAAGAGCCTCCATCGCAGGCACCGTGGACAACGCGCCGAGCAGAAGCTTCTTTTCTTCGTCACGCTGGATCAGAGCGGCCGCCTGCCTGCAAAACTCGAGTTTCTTCTCCGTCGAGAGATTTTTATCCCGAACCAGGTTAATATAGCCGCGTAAAGCCGCGGTCTTGCGAGACCGATTCGACGAGTTCTTCGCCAGCGCGAGCAGGTCGGGAGCTGCGTCTGCAGTCTTCCACGAACAAAGCACGCGGATGGCGGCGTCACTGACTTGAGCATTGGAATCGTCTGCCGCCTCGCGTACGGCGTTTAAAGCGTCCGTCCCTCCAATAATACTTAGCACTTGCAGCAGGGCGCTCTTTTGAGCGGGCGTTGCCTTGGATAACCGGCTTGTAAGTTTCGATGTATATGACACCGGATTGTCTGCTTTGGCACAAACAGCACTCAGGGCCTGTTCAGCGGCATCGAGGTCTTGCCGGGCTTCGTATTGCATGAGCAGATCGAGCAACGCCGAAAATTCGGTGGGACTGCCCAGCTCGCCCACTTTTTTCAGAGCGGCCGGACGAACTACCGCATCGGGACCTTCGGCGGCCCTCAGTAACGAAGGTACGCTCTTAGTCATCCTCCGACGTCCGATCAAATCGAGTGCCATAAGCCGCGGGGCCGTCTGGTCACTATCGAGCATCGCCATGATAGCAGCGTCTGCTTCGTCACCCGGAATGGCTGCCAGGGCATCCTGTGCCACTTTCGCAATCTCACCATCGGTATCGTCCAGCAAGTCAACCAGAGCAGGCACGGCAGCCGCGTCGCC
>CAZTDF010000068.1:0-1930 GCA_964612465.1 uncultured Pirellulales bacterium | reverse complement strand
CGAACCTGGTGTGGGTCGTCCAGCTTGCGTAATTTATCGTAAATATCGATAGCCTGCTGGTTGCGGCCTTCAGCGACGGCCGTCTCGGCACAACGGAATAAGCCTTCACATACGTGCAGCTTTTTCTGTCCCGAGGCATTGCCCAGCTCATTGCTAAGCGCTTCTGCGGCTGCGGAATTACCGATATTGCCCAGCGCCCGCGCTGCCGCCCGGGCCACCACCGGATCAGAATCTTTGAGCATCTTCGCCAACATATCTACCGCTTTAGCATCCCGGCGGACACCTACGCTGCCTATGACACCGACAAGCGGGTTTCCCTTTAGCTCGCCGAGCGCATCCCGGAAGGCCTCATCCACGGCCGGATCCTTAATCGGCTCCAGCGCGTAACGGGCCATGTGCGAGAGCTTCTCATCGCTCAGCAGCGCAACTAATGGCGCTATGGATTTCTCGGTGGCTATAAGTGCCAGTCCTCGGCAGGCATCGACTTTTTCTTTATGTGTTGCATCGCTCGACTTTATCACGGCAATAAGTTTGCCTTCGTCGGCTTTCGGCGGGACCGTCTGTGCGGATAGCTGGATCGCGCCGGAAAGCAGTAATGCGATAATCAAAATTATGTGTATTCTTGACTTTAACATTGCTCGGTCTCCTTTCTAAGGTAGGGTGGGCACTGCCCACCAATCACGTTGCGGTGTGCGGTGCACACCCTACGGTCCAGGCTTTCCTCAGATAATCCACGGCTCACGCATCGCACGCGAACGGAACCGGTTGGCCTGCGGATCGTTAATGAATTCCTCTTTTTCCGGATCGAATTTCAGATCTCGCTTTAGCCACATGCAGATATTGGCCGCGTGCACTGTTGTCATCGTGCGGTGCATCATTACCGGATTGGCCACCGTCTGTCGGCGTGACTTCACACAATCGAGGAAATCACGCACATGGCTCATCGGCCGTCCCGTGCGGGCCTGGTAGTCATAGACGAGCTTCCTGAAGTCATCCAGCATAGCCGGGTTGGAAACATCGGGTTTCGAGTAGCCGTCCCCCGCTGAAACCCAGCCCTCAGTCCCTTCATAACGAACTGCGCAGGAGCCGTGGAAGTATTTATTGTCCATATCGCGTTCCAGGATCATCTTTATGCCGTTGGCGAATTTAGTAACCATCTTGTCGCCAGACTCGTTGTTTACGTAATTGTACTCAATAGCCGAAGTGTCTCCGGCACCCATTCCCACCTGGCACTGTGCGAACGTGTGCGCGCCCCATTCGCCGATGCAGCTCGTATGGAAATCGTAGAAGCCGCGCCATCCGCCGCGGGTGTAGGCCGAGTTGTACGGCCGCCATGGACACGGCCCGAGCCATGCGTCCCAGTCCACCTCTTCTTTCGGCGGCAAAGGTTCGGCGGGAAGCCAGTCGTGCCTCATTTCCGCAGCATCCCACGGGGCGATATGTGCGCGTACCGTGTGGACCTCGCCGAGCCGGCCGGTGCGGAGCATTTCGTTGCAGAACGTAAAGTTCCCCTCGCTGAGGCGCTGCGTGCCGGTTTGATAAATGCGGCGATAGCGTTTCGCGGTATCCACTACCCCCTGGCCTTCCGCGATAGTCATGCACGAAGGCTTTTCGGAATAAACGTCCTTACCCGCCCGCATCGCCAGAATGGAAGCCAGCGCATGCCACCGGTCGCCGGTGGTGACCAGCAGCGCATCAATGTCCGTACGCTCGGCCAGAAACTGTCGCGTATCGTGGTATATGACGCAGTCCTTGTTGCCGTAGCGGGTGTCAACAAGTTGTTTGACCTTCTCGGCCCGCGCCTTCTGGGGGTCACAAGTTGCGACAAACTGGACGTCTGACTCCGGCAGCATCCAGCGCAGGTCGTGCGAGCCACGGTTGCCGACACCGATGCCGCCGAGCACAATTCGCTCACTGGGCGGTACGGCCC
>CAZTDF010000067.1:0-20265 GCA_964612465.1 uncultured Pirellulales bacterium | reverse complement strand
CGATAGAATCTCGGACGATTCGGAAACGATCCTTCGGGATCCAATCGAGAAAGGGTATTGAAACATGTCAACGAACAGCCTTAAAAAAGTATCAATCGCAGCGGGAGCTGCCGGCGTGATGGCGCAAACGGCCGATACCGCCCTGGGCCAGGGGGTGGATTGGCTTATCGCCGGGATAAAAAGTTCTAGCGATAAAGTGCGAACAGAAGCCTGGCTCGGTGCCGGCAAAACGGGCGCCCCGGCGGTCAAACCCCTGGCGAAAGTAATGACGGACGACAATCTCGAAGTCGCCCGCGCGGCAAAGCGGGCTCTGTGGCAGATCGTGCGGTACACCGGCCGGCCCGGCGCCAATCAAGAAAGAAGGGCCGTAGAGACCGAACTGGTCGGGCTGCTGGGCGATGAGAAACCGGTCGCCGTCCGGAGGGAAATACTCTGGATGCTATCGGAAATCGGAGCACGCCGCTCCATCGAGGCTATCGCCGGACTGTTGAAGAACGAGGAGCTGCGCGAGGACGCCCGAATGTCGCTCGAACGTATTCCAAACAGAAGGTCCCTGGCGGCATTGAAAGCCGGCTTCGAGGCGGTGCCCGAGGCTTTTAAGCCCAACATCGCCCAGTCGCTTCGAAAACGCGGCGAAGAAGTGGCCGGCTATCCGTGCAAAAAGCTGGTGCCAACGAAAAAAACGGATGTCAAGCCGCTATGAGAAGTGTGGCAGCCTCAAGCGCAGCTTGGGGATGGCAACAGTGGTCCGACCATCCCCAAATCCTCCGGATTTGAGGCTGCCACCCGGGATAGAATTAACTAATACAGAAAGGCAACAAAAAGATGAAAAAGTCAAATAAACTCAACAGGCGTGAATTTCTGGCGGCCGCCGGCGCAGCAGCGGTGAGCATGCCTTACTTGATACCGTCCGGCGTTTTAGCGGGACCCCGCAGAATCGGGGCAAACGAAAAAATAACAATGGCGCATATCGGCGTCGGCGGCATGGGCGGCCACCACCTGCGCGATATGGTAAACCGGCGAGAAAAAGGCCAGGTCAATATCGCGGCGGTGTGCGATATAGACAAGAACCGCCTGGTCAACGCCTTAAAGACCGCCGGGCCCGGCGTCGAGCCCTATCACGATTATCGTTATATCCTGCAGCGCAAGGATATCGACGCGGTGGTTATCGCCACGCCCGACCACTGGCACGGGGTTCAGATGGTTCATGCCGCCGAGTGCGGCAAGCACGTCTATGTCGAGAAGCCCGCCTGCTGCACCATCGAGGAAGGCAAGGCAATGGTCGCCGCGGCAAAGGAAAACAACGTATCGGTCCAGGTCGGCTCGCAGGGCCGATCCCAGCCGGAAGCTTATCTGGCGCACCGCTACTTAGTCAACGGCAACATCGGCCACATCAACCGGGTCGATTGCTTCCATTACCCAAGTCCTGAGGACAACAACCCGGTTCCCGACAGCGATCCGCCGGCAGAGCTGGATTGGGACATGTGGCTCGGGCCGCTGCACTGGAGGCCGTACAACCAGAGATATTGTCACGGCGTGTTCCGCTGGCTGCTGGAGTCGGGCGGCGGGCAGATTCGCGACCGCGGCGCGCACGTGATGAGCTGCGCCATGTGGTGGATGGGCGCCGACGGCACCGGCCCGGTAACAGTCGAGGCAACGGGAACCGCGCCGAAGAAAGGTCTCTGGGACAGTGCCGTGCTGATGGACGTGACATATACCTTTAAGAATCCCGATTGGGTGCTCACATGGCGGCAGATGCCTAACGATAAGCTGCCGCGGGCCGAAGAGCGGACGGGTAAGGAGCCGGGCGGCAAAATCAGCAGGCCCGGTTACGGCGCCATCTATCGAGGCGATAAGGGCGAGTTTATCCACTGGGGCGGCGACGGCGGAACTTGGGCCGAGAAAAAGGCACGGCAGTGGGAGCTGCCCGCCGGCGGCAAAGACGTCTATAAGAGCCCGGGTCATAAAGAAGACTGGTTCAAGGGCATAAAAACCGGCGCCAAGACGATTATGAACATCGAAGCCGCCGCGGGCGTGGCCAACTTGTGCGTTCTGGGCAACCTTTCGTACATTCTCGGCCGAAAGCTCGAATGGGACCAGGCCAACCAGACGATAGTCGGCGACCGGCAGGCACAGCGAATGATGTCCCGGCCGCAACGCCACCCGTATCATTTGTAGGAGAATTTCTTTAAGCCTGCGGGCTTTCGACGACTATCTCGGTCGGGCCCAGCAGCTTATAGCGTATCCCTCGCCAGCAGATCGTTCTGCCAAAGGCCGAGGATATAATAAGAAGCAGCATCAGAAATGACCAGAGCCAGAAAGCCAGAATATCGGCGGCACAGGCGGCCCTCATTTTTCGCCGCTCGTGCTTGAGCAATTCGCCGGCCATTGCCTGGCGGAGTATCGCCCGAATGAGCTGGCTGACGAAAAACACGACAGGGACCGCTGCGAAAAGGAGCAGGTGCTCATGTTGAATCACCCCGGCATAAATCGCCAGGCCGGCCGCAGCCCATATTCCTGATATCGAATAGAGGCTGCTGAGCAATCCGAACCACCAGGTCTTCGGGGCGCTTACGCGGGTGATTAGAAATTGCCGCCGAGAGAATTCGAAAAGCTTTCGCCACGTGGTGACCTCGTGTGAAGCTACCAGGCAGGCGGGAACGAAGGCCACGATCAGGCCGGCCTTTTTGACGGCGATGCTTAGCGATAAGTCGTCGCTGAGGGACTTCGGCCAGATTTTGTCGAGCCCGAGATTGCGAAAGACTTCAACGCGAATCGCCATAGATCCGCCCCAGGCCTGATTGAAACGGGTATTGCCGAGCAACTGGGCGACCTTGGCGTTCATCGCCGACAGGACCAGACTGGCCAGGTTGTTCTTCTTCGGGATGAACCAGCGATATCCGCTGGCGGCACCGTTCTTCGCCTTTCGAAGCGGATAGACGAGGTGACTGAGCCAGTTGCTCTGCACGCAGATATCGGAATCGGCAAAGGCCAGAACGTCAATATCGTCGCTGATCCTTTCGTAACAGTAAAGGAGATTATGGATTTTTTGACTGCAGGTTTGCCCCGGACCGGCAACAAATACCTGCACATCCTGAGCCTTCGAGCTTTGGCTCAGCCGATTTTTCAACTGACATAATTCGGCGTAGGCCGGGTCCGACTCATCGCCGACCACAAACCACAGCAGGTAATTCTCATAATCCTGCTCAAAAAATGAGGTGATATTTTGCTGAAAAGCCGAATCCAAACCCTTGCACGGAACAATCAAAACCGTTCGCGGCCGATACCACGAACGTTCTCTCCTGTATTTGTTGACGGCATAGCGATAGTTTTTATGTGACTGGAACAAAAAAACTAATTGTGAAACGATTGCCGCCAGGGCTATATAATAGTACCAATCCATTGTCGTTTTTTACACCCCGTGCCTGAGCCAGGCCGCACTTCATGATATAGAAGCCAATGGCACGATCAACTCGACGAGCTGCTCAACCGTGTAAGATTGTGCCAGACTGAATGGAAGCAAACAACCGTGATTGTGATTGGAGGCAATAATAATAAGATTCTCACCGGCCTGGTTCCATCCCTTCTCTTGCGGCTGGTGACCGAGAATAAAAACATCAATATCAAATTGCTCGGCCAATTTATCAAGCAGCGCCTGACTGTGTCTTCTGCCCCACGTTAAGAGATAAGCCGAGCCCGGCCTGACTACATCGTTGACTTTTAGTTGTCTGTTCAAAATCTGCGGATCAAACTTATCGATGAAACGGTCGCTTGGCAGCGAATGCGATACCCATATCCGGCTTTCAGTTTTGACCGCTAACGGCTGCGAGAACAGAAATTGTTTTGTCGCTAGTTCTACCTCGGCGCCATCCGTGCCGAATTCTCGATCCATAGCCAAACGCATCGCGCGATTCATTTCTCTGCCGTCTTTCATCACCTCGCTGCTGTTGATGAAAGCAGTATCATGGTTGCCCATAATAACATGGACACGGTCAGGAAAGGTTAATTTATAGCGGACAACATCATACAAAAGTCTATAAGACAAACAGCCCCCAAGCGAATCTTCCGGGCCCCCGTGTATAATCTCCTGGAGAACGATATGCCTGTCGGGATTATTGGCCAGATCGGCAAAAGCGACAATTCTTTCAAAATTTCGCCGATGCCCGTGGAGATCACCCGTTATAATCACACTGCCCTCAGCGGGCAAATAAATAAGATTATCACGCCGATACTTATCCGCGTTGTTGGCTTCTATGCCTTTGTTCAGCAGGTCAATTATTGTTTGAGGCATTTTTGTTCGTTTTTATCTTGCCCCCGAAAATACTATGCACCATCAGGTCCAGCCTCGATGTCACCGCCAACATATTACTCGGGCGTTTTGCAGGATCGTTCTCAATGCAATCCATCACAAGTTTTGAGATTCCGATTGGCAGTCCCTTTTTTATCTCATGCGGTGCTCGACGCGGCTCGGTTATGGGCAAGCCTAACTTGTTCTTTTTAGGTATTAGAGTTGGGGCGTGTTTTCCGGTAAGGGCCCAGTACATTGTCGCACCAAGATTAAAGATGTCCGTCTTTGGGCCGAGCGGTCTGCGCTTAACCTGTTCAGGAGCGATATAATCGGGGGTGCCCTGGATCCTCTGCTTGATCGTTCCGATCTTGCAGCTCTGGCCGAGGTCTATAATTTTAATTGAGCCGGACTTGTCCATGAGGATGTTATTGGGCTTTATATCACAGTGAACAAATCCGTGCTGATGCATCGCATTGAGCCCGCTCGCGACCATCCTGAAGACAAGCAGCACATCTCCCAGGCTCAAAGTCGGACAGTCTTCGAGGTTCTTGCCGTCAAAGTATTCCATCGAAAGCAGCATTTCTCTTACCTTAAACATGCTGCGTATTTTCCTCAGCTCATAGCACTTTCGGACGCAGGGATTGTCTATCTGCTGGGCAACTTTATACTCGGTATCCACCTGCTCGAAAATTCGTGAATCCTCCGGCTTTTGGAAAATGACCCTTTTCAGGGCAACTTTTGTTCCATCCACTTCGTCGGCAGCCAAATAAATCGTGCTGCGAGCACCGGTTCCGATGCGCCTGAGTATAGTAAAACCGCCAATATCGAGTATATCTTTCGCCATACTGTCGATAATAACCTAAAATTCAATTGTTAAACGATATTTTACCCTAAATTTGTTAGATGCGCCAAACAGGTCTTTTGTTCGTTTAATTAATGTATTTAGCAAAATGCCCCTGCTTGTATAGGACGTAAAACCAACCAAAATATTACTAAAAATCCTTCAAAACACAAAAAACTATCTTTATATCGAACGTTAGACCCACTTACTTAAATTTGGCAAAGTCGGAAGTATACAATAGAATCCGGCCTCCATCCAGTATTAGTCCAATTTTTCATAATATTCGCTAAAAAAGAAGTACTTGACAAAGTTATTGGAATTTGAATAATATCGTAAATGAATTGGACGAAAATGGTTTTTGGAACGCAAGATGTTAATCCGGTCCGGTTCATCGGGATTCCCCGATAGCTCAATTGGTAGAGCGAGCGGCTGTTAACCGCTAGGTCGTAGGTTCGAGCCCTACTCGGGGAGCTGTGAACCACGTTGGGTTCACAGCCATAAACCCAACGTGGTTTATGGTGGTGGGTATCACTTAACTGTTATAACCTTTGCAAATTTTCTTTGAACTAATGTATTATGTTTATGTCTTGTTAAGCCTAAAAGATAACAAATTCTACATTGGTTTTACTGGTGACTTGCAAAGAAGGCTAAAAGAACATAACACGGGAAAAAATATCAGCACAAAATCAAGACGGCCACTAAATATTATTTATTATGAAGCGCATTTATCTAAGGCCGATGCAGAAAGACGCGAGAGATATTTTAAAACAACAAAAGGAAAATCCTCACTTAAAACAGATGCTAAGGAACTCTCTTGAGAAAAGTAATTAAAAATTGTAGCCCTACTCGGAGAGTTTGCTGTGTTGCGCAAGAACTAATTCCAATTGATATAACACCTAATTAAGCAATGTGTCAAGAAAAAAAGATGAGATTGCTTCGTCGCTGCGCTCTTCGCAATGACACGATGTGAGTTTTAAAAGTCATTGCGAGCCTGGCCCCAAGGAGCCAATTCGAAGGATCGCGCGGCAATCTCAGGTGTTACGGTGGAACTTTTTCAACACCACCCCTTATTTAAGTCCTATTCCCGATAAGTAATCAGTTGGTCTTGATCATTCTCAGGTTCTGTAATATTATCAAGCACTTTAATATTGTCAGGCACTTTAATATTCTCAGGCACTGTTGGAGGCGAGGCCTCACCAAGCTTCCTGAGAAATCCTGGAGAAACTTGTAATCCCAAATTCTGTGCTTTATGGACATCTTCCCATGCCTCATCATACTTTCCCGTGAGGTAGTAGGCCAATGCACGTTTGTTGTAGGCCTTTGCAGACTTTGGACTTAGCTCAATAACTTTGGTGTAGTCGGAAATGGCCAGGTCATATTGGCCTTTAGTACCATAGGCAAGCCCCCGACTGCTATAGGCTTGAGCATCCGTTGGATTTAACTCAATAGACTTGCCGTAATCTATAATAGCCTGGTCATATTGGCCTTTCTTGTAGTAGGAAATCGCCCGATTGTAACAGGCTTGAGCGTATTGTGGATTTATCTCAATAGCTTTAGTGAAATCCAAAACTGCCTCGTCATATAATTTCTTAGCGACATAGACAGCCCCACGATTGCAGTATGCTTCAGCATAGCCTGGATTAATCTCAATGGCCTTAGTACAATCCGAGATCGCCTCATCATATTGCCCTTTGGTGATATAGGCAGCCCCACGGTTGCAGTAGGCCTCAGCATAGTCCGGATTAATCTCCAGGGCCTTGGTGAAGTCTGAGACGGCCAGTTTATGCTGACCCTTCTTAAAGCAGACAATCGCCCGATTGTAATAAGTCTCAGCCAACATTGGATTAATCTCAATCGCCTTAGCATAATCAGAGATCGCCTGATCATATTGGTCCTTGACTTTGTACGCATTCCCACGATCACTGTAGGCCATCGCAAATTGTGGGCATATTTCAATTGCCTTGTCGAAGTCCAGGATCGCTTTATCAAATTGCTCTTTAGCAAAGTATAGAACTCCACGGTTGTAGTAGGCTTCAGTCAATCTTGGACTTATCTCCAGGGCTTTTGTTAGGTCTGAAATGGCCTGGTCGTATTGACCTTTAGCCTTGCAGGTAATCGCCTTATTGTAATAAGCTTCAATATATAGCGGATTAATCTTAATGGCCTCTGTGTAATCTGAGATAGCTCGGTCATATTGACCTTTAGCCTTGTAAGCATTGCCCCGATTGTAGAAGGTCGCAGCATTTCCTGGTTTTATCTCTATAGCCTTGGTGTAGTCTGAGATGGCCTGATCATATCTACCTTTGCTGTAATAGAGAATCGCCCGATTAATATAGGTTTCAACCGATTCCGGGGCCTCCTTAACCACCACGGTCTCATCGGAAACGGGCACAGCAAGCTCTTCTTTAATAACGGGAACGGCCTGGCTTTTGGAGCCTTCAATAGGCTTGTCTTTGCACCCTATGAAGAATACGCAAATAACCACTCCAAATTTCAGCAGTATACTAATAAATGCTTTATTGCTTCGAATCTCTACGATAACGCACCTCGCTTATCCCATTCTATATTCTTCAAATTTGTAAGTTACTTCCTATTTCGGCAGGATCTCATGGCAGTATGAATTCTTTAGTTGAGCCATTCAATAGCAGGATCAACATTAGCAGGAAATTTTCTCTATAGCCCGATAAAGTTCCGATGAACGATAGAAATATTTATTGTCGGAGGGAATTTATAATTAACGTCAGACAGTTAAACGAAAAATGCAGCGGTTAAGTATGGTGCCCGACACAAAAAGAAAGGGCCTATACCGAACAAAATCAGTATAGGCCCCAGATTCATGCTGATTCAGCTATACTGTCCCGATTCAGGTCTTCTTCAATCGAGAAAACCGGCACCAGGAGCAGCCGTGTTAATTAGCTGGGGGTACAAGACGAACATTATCCAAACCAATCCATGTATCACCGGTACTTACATTGGCAAATTCAATACCGATTTGGTGACCGACTGATTCCGGAACTTCGTCGGCTGAAAACGTCAGGGTATACTCCTGCATATCATCAGTAAGCGCTATGTCACTTGTTACAGCCGGGACCCTGGTGCCGTTATCATCATAGTAGATGGTCATCTGTAAAGTCGTGGCAGCCCAGGTAATCCGGGCATCCACTTTCAACTCCAGAACGTCGCCTCCCACTATCGTATGACCCGTCAACTGCCAGATCGAAGGATCACCACTCATCAGAAAAGCGGTCCAATCTCCATCAGTAGCCGTAAATCCGGTTTCTACTCCCGAATCGGCACAAGGCCCATCGGCGCTCCAGCCGGGAATATCGACGGCAGGAGTACCAGCTACACCTTCACCATTCCATCCCTTGATTTTCTCGGTGCCGGGCAGTTCAAAGCTGGAGTTTTCAATATCGACCGGCTTAGGCCGATACAACCGGATATCGTCAAAGTACATCTTGCCCGAACCACCGGGAACAGTCATATTGTCCTTAGTACCAAGGCCAATCGCAATCTTGTCAACATCGGTCAGGACTATGCCCTGATCGGCAAATGTTCGCAACGGGATAACCCACTCCGTCCAGGTGCCCGCTTGTGAGGCGGCCGGATCATCGTTGACTACCACCACAGGCGCTCCGGCACTGTTAGAAACCGCTACATAAAGCGGCTCGGGATCGTTGCTTAGTATGCCGATATCCTGGTTCGCCCACTGCGTGCCAACATTACCGGTGAACGCTACGTTAGTAAATACGGCCTGACACGTTAAAGCAGCGTCATGGCTCGTCAGCGCCAAACCGATGTGGACATTCGAGCCCATCGGGATGGGCTCCGTGCCCTGCATCGTCCACGTCGAACCGTTGGCTGAATGGTACGCTGTAAAGTTCCCGGACATATCACGCTCGATCTTCACCCAATAGGGTGCAGTAATCTCGCCGGTCGTCGTATCGACGCTGGTCTTGCCCGTGCCGGGACGGCGCTGGAAGGACACACCTGAACCAGGAGTTACAACCATCGTCGCGTGCGCCGAGTCGGGATTGAGCGTCTCGCGAATCATCACGCCGGCTTTTGCCCAATCGTTGGTGTTATCGATGCTCTGGACCTTTGCGACCATCGAGCCGGGGCCGGTGAGTGTCTTATAGGCAAAATGGAACTCATCGGCTTCCACATCGTCAACCGCCCAGATATCTGTACCAGAGCCCGTCATCGTATAGGTTCCAACCGGTCCTTCAGCAAAACTGCCAACCGAAGCTGAGTAGCCTCGGAACCACAGCGACAATTCCGTGACGCCTTCTTCTGTCCAGTCACGCGTGTCAGTCAATGTTTTGACTGCTTCTGAATAATTCGCGAAGCCCTGCTTATTGTTGTCGTACCAGTACGGCATCGACCGGACACCACTATGGACGATATCTTCCTCAGTATAAGAACCGGTAGTATCGTCGCCCACAGCCGAACCGGTACCGTTACCTGGAATGTAACCGGGAGTGCCGGGTGAGCCGGCGCCGAGTCCATCGTTCCACGTAAACCATATCTGGTTATCATCGGCATTGTAGTCCTCAAAGCTGTCAACAACAAGGAAATCACCTGTCGTAAAGCTCCAAAGGCTGCCAATCCACGGAGTGTCGGGATTGACGCTATTGACTTCGTCAACGCGCCAGTAGTAAGTAGAAGCCCAGGCAAGTTTCCCGGGATCATAACTCTCATCACCAAGTGCCTTTGTGCCTTTATACTCGGGCGAAGCTGTGGTGGCATTCTTCACGGCTTCTTCATCCGTGCCGAAGTACACCTCATGTGAAGCGGCATAATCTCCTGCTCCCCACTTAAGAATAGGTGTGTGTTTTACACCCGTAGCGAAATTACGTGGACTCGGGCTGCTGGCTTTTATAGGCAGTGCCAATGCAGCCTGCGGAATGAGCTGCTTCGGAGTCGATGGGCTTTTCCATCGCAGCTCTGCTATCGCATTGCTCGAACTCTCAAAATACTCCATTAAAATGCTGTAGCTATTGCCGGCGATAAGGTCAATCGTTCCACTGTGTTCGATTGGATATAAGTCAACCGTTTCCCAGGAATCAACAAGCTGTCTACCGTCCACCCATAGTCGCACACCATCATCGGTCTTGGGGTAGAATGTGTAGGTCTCAGTATATCCAGCCTCTACTTCACCAGTCCATCTGGCTGAGAAGTTATCATCGCCGACCGCTGGATCCGGTCCGCCGGGGTCGCCCCAGTTAAAGTTGATTTGAGGATCTGTGCGGGTCAGAATGAAAGTCCTAAAGTCCGTATCTTCGTAGCAATCTGCTCGTAGACCTCCACCAGCTTTTGCAGTCTTAAAGCTCCAGACGTCGCCTTTATATGTGGTGGGGGGATCAAACTCATCAACCCGCCAGTAGTAGGTCTTCTCAAATTCAAGAGTGCCGGGATTATAGTTTGTAGATACCTGTTGAACACCTTCGGTAGCATTGCTCACGGTATCAAAATCATCACCTAAATATATGGTGTGCAATTTCGCACCATGACCTGCTGTCCAGCTAAGAACTACATCCCTATTCACAAATTTGCCGTCGTCAGCCGGATTGGGTTTATAGGCCGATTTGGGGGGAACCAAAAAACTCCATACGTCACCCGTGTTTGTCGTACCATCGGCACTAACCTCATCGATCCTCCAGTAATACGTTGTGCCCGGAACAAGACCATCAGGATAGGGATACGTGGGAAAACCCACGATAAAAAATGTTAAGTCCTGATTGACCCGGAACGTATCGCCGGTTCCAGCCTCCACATCGGCAAAACTTTCACCAAAGTACACATCGTGCGAGACAGCAGATGGTGCCGCCAGCCAGCCAAGAGTTGCCCATGTTTCCGTATGGATGCCCCCGTCAGCAGGTATGGGATTAGCTGCCTTGTTACTCGCTTCGAGTACAGCAACTGCCCATACACTCGGATCTTGCCAACCATTTCCATCCGTTGAATACCAGGAAACCTGCGATTCTCGTGTGTCACCACCATCGTCGTCGTCGTTAATCCATACATCGAAACCAATCAGTTGGCCGGGCGTTGCCGCCTCACCCATTATGCTCATCCACGGCAGCTTGGCTTCAATGAGGTAACCGTCGTCGGTCGTAACCACAGCGTATTCAACACCCACTAAGGTATCAGCTCCATGGTGGATTGCACTTGGTGTTTCCAATTCTTCGTCATTCCACCTAAATGTGTACTGGTGGGCATCCGGGTCTCCGCTCGCTGAAGTGTCTTTGCTGTTATCGCCATCGACGTAGATTTCGACACTGTCATCGAGCCATTTACTGTCGCCCCCACCCGAATCGTTAGTCAGAGCATCATCTTTCACCTCGACCAGCACATACAGACATTCCCAGTTCCAGAGAGCATGCCAGATACCAGAGCAATCTGCGGGCGAACTGGGGGCGGTGCCTACCTGGCTGTTTTCTATCTTATGTTCTGGCGAAAAAAACCATATCTCATCGACGATACCATCGAGCATCGGCATGGTCCCCGGGCTGGGGATGATCGCGTCCTGAGCCGGAACCACGCTAACCAAACTCAGCACAAAAACAAATGAAAATACAAAAATCAGTTTTCTAAACATAATACGCCTCCTTCAAATATAATGATTGATAAATAGTTTTAGCTGCACCACATTCAATCCATCCTTACGCAGGATGATTACTCGTGTTTTGTGACCACCTCCTTTCCTTAGAAAGCTAATCATTGATTGAAAGCAAAAAAAGCCACTATTTGGCACAAAGCTCCTGCCGGCAACTCTGTGCCTTCCTCAGTAAAATTTCAGCAAAACAACCTGAAATATAAAAAATCATTGCCGGTGCTCGAAAACCAGAATCAACAGATGTAAACCTACACAAAATGCGCCTCACTAAATTTATTTGTACCAAATTACCTACCTTCCCGTCAAGGAAAATCTCATGTTTTTTGCTTGATCATGACCGGGGAACCAGATTATGCAGGAATTTCCCATTTACACTTCACAAAAACACTCCTGCAAGCTCCAAATCTCATAATAACACCAATTTCTGAGACTGTAGCAGCAACACAGAGTTTTTTGGACGCATCTTGTGTCCAGGTGCCGATATTCCAACATGGAAACTTGAATCTATGCTGGAGGTTATCGAGATGCTTGGACCAGGAGAATATGTAGCAGATAAAACACAAGGAATTACCCGTTTTGAGGATTTGCCGAGACCAAAACGTGTACGGCGCAACCGCAACTATAAAAGGCGGCCATGGACGATTTGGCAGCACCCAAAAGCCATTATACGCACAGGGTGGTCTCAATGGCGATGCGGCTTGTTGTTGGAGATGGTTTTTGTCTCTGACGCAGAAAATCGTTTAGGCTGAATCCTTCGGCTGCTGTGAAATTATTTTGCTTTCTTTAATCCAGCAGTACAGAACCGGTACAACGAGCATAGTGAGTATCTCAATTGTCATCCCGCCAAAAGAAGGGATCGCCATCGGCACCATAATATCCGAGCCGCGTCCCGTGGAAGTCAGTACGGGAATCAACGCCAGGATCGTCGTTGCGGTCGTCATAAGGCAGGGCCGAATCCTGCGCATCCCCGCCTGGATTACCATCTGACGGGTCTCGTCGATGCTCGCAGGCGTCTTGCTCTGGAAGGATTGCTTCAGATACGTACACATCACAACACCATCGTCCGATGCGATCCCGAACAATGCCAGGAATCCCACCCAGATTGCAACGCTCAGATTGATAGGGTGCATCTGGAAAAGACCCCGCATATTGACGCCGAACACGTCAAAGTCGAGGAACCACGGCTGGGCATAAAACCAGATCATCAAAAAGCCGCCGCTCCAGGCCACGGCGATGCCGGAGAATATCAACAGGCTCGTCGATACTGAATGGAACTGGAAATACAGAATCAAAAAGATAATCAGAAGAGCCAGAGGGACAACGATTGTGAGCGTTTTCTGGGCGCGAATCTGGCTCTCGTACGTACCGGAGAAGGTGTAATTGACGCCCTCGGGAACAACAAACTCGCCGGCCGCGATTTTCTCCTGCAAATACCGCTGGCATTGTTCGACGACGTCCACCTCCGCATAGCCGGGCTTCTTGTCGAATACGACGTACCCGAGAAGAAATGTATCCTCGCTTTTGACTGCCTGCGGACCTCGCACGTAGCGAATCTCCGCCAGTTGAATCAGCGGTATCTGAGCTCCATCGGCTGCTGGAATCAAAATCTTGCCCAGGGTTTCAATACTATCCCTGAGCTCCCGCATGTAGCGGATCCTCACCGGGTATCGCTCGCGACCCTCCACCGTGGTCGTCACGCGTCTGCCCCCTACGGCCACTTCAATCACATCCTGAACCTGGCCGATTGTCACCCCATACCTTGCTATCGCCCGGCGGTTGATATCGATCTCCAGGTACGGCTTGCCGACTATGCGGTCCGCGATGACGGTTGTGGGCTCGACGCCGGGGACGTCCTTGAGAAAGCGCTCGATATCCAGTCCGACCTGTTCGATTGTAGCCAGGTCGGGTCCTTTAACCTTGACGCCCATCGGGGCGCGCATGCCACTTTGCAGCATGACGATTCTCGCGGCAATCGGCTGGAGCTTCGGCGCCGAAGTCGTACCGGGAATCTGACCGGCCTTTACAATCTCGTCCCAGATATCATCCGGGCTCTTGATATGGTCCCGCCATTGTCTGAACGGCCTGCCTTTGGGGTCAGGAATTAGCTCGCCGTCCTCGTCGCGAACGAACCGACCATCCATTCGATCATACCGGAAGCGAACCGGACGCCCATCCTTGTCGATGATATATTCGGACTTATAATTTATAACCGTCTCGATCATGGATATGGGCGCCGGATCGAGCGGCGAGTCCACCCGGCCGATCTTTCCAACCGCCGATTCGATTTCGGGAATGGACGCGAATGCAGCATCCTGCTTCTGTAATACATCCAAGCTCTCTCCGATGGACGCGTGAGGCATCGTCGTGGGCATATACAGAAACGAGCCTTCGTCCAGAGGCGGCATAAATTCCTTGCCGAGCCCCGGAAATGCATGTGCCGCCTTCGACCATACAGAATTGGCCTGCAACCGCTGCGGCACGAAGAAAAAGACCCTTCCAAAGCCCAGCCAGATCACGCCGCCAAATATAACCAGCAGCACGGGGATCGACAGAAACAGAACTTTGTGCGCCAGACACCAGGTCAGGATGTGTCCGTAGAATTTCTGGAAGAGCCTGAAGAACACCAGCAGCCCGCCGATCATTAAAGCGACGAAGATAATGTTGCGCACAAATCCTCGGGCCGGCCCGAGCGGCAGCCAGTGGCCGGTAAGTATAACACCCACGACAATCACCGCAAGGATGTTGGCAAGCACAGGCAGCAAACTTTCGGCCTTCTTCGGTATTCTTTCTCTGATCAGATGATAAAGCCCGATAGCACCGATTAAAACTGCAATCCACCAGTTAATTCGTAAACCCGCTACGACAGCGGCGACAATCAGAATGGTCCCCAGGATGTATCGTTTCGCTCTTTTGAGGCTTACTTTCTTCGTAAAGAGAATATGGGCGGCCGGGGGAAGAATCGTCAGCGCCACGATAATCGAAGCGACAAGTGCGAAGGTTTTGGTAAAGGCCAGTGGTTTGAAAAGTTTGCCTTCGGGCCCGGTCATCGTGAAGACCGGCAGAAAACTCACTACCGTCGTGGCAACCGCAGTCAGTACTGCCCCGCCGATTTCGGTCGTCGCGGAAAAAACAACGTCCAGCGCATTATCATCAGGGCCTGCTTCATCGAGACGCTTGAGGATGTTCTCGCAGATTACAATGCCCATATCGACCATGGTGCCGATAGCAATCGCAATACCGGACAGCGCTACAACATTCGCATCGACCCTGCCTGCCTTCATCGCAACAAAGCACATCAGCACGGCCAGCGGAAGCAGACCACTGATGAGCGCCGAACTTCGAAGGTGCATGACAAGGACGATAACGACTATTATGGTAACTAATATTTCCTCGGTCAGCGCGGTGCGAAGCGTGCCCAAAGTTTCATAAATGAGCCCTGTTCGGTCGTAGAACGGCACAATTGTCACCTGTGAGATCGTCCCATCGTCCAGCATCTTATTCGGCAGGCCTGCGGATATCTCCTCAATCTTGTCTTTGACGTTCTTGATGGCTTCGAGCGGATTGTAGCCGTAGCGGACAACAGCCACGCCGCCCACGGCCTCTGCCCCGCCCTTGTCCAGCGCGCCTCGCCGCAATGCGGGACCATAAGAAACTTTGGCCAGGTCCTTAATATAGATCGGGACATTCTCGTTGACCTTAACAACAGTCATTTCGATGTCAGATGTGGCCTTATAAAAACCCAGGCCCCGAATCACATACTCGACCTTGTTAATCTCAATCGTACGAGCGCCAACGTCGATGTTCGATGCCTTGACGGCTTTGAATATGTCACCGAGAGCAACATTATGGGCCCGCATCGCATCAGGGTCTACATCGATCTGATACTCCCTGACAAAACCTCCCACCGAAGCGACCTCACTGACACCTTTGGCGCCGAGCAGGTGGTAGCGGACGTACCAGTCCTGTACGGTCCGCAGCTCATCGGGGTCCCACCCGCCAGCGGGATTGCCGTCCGGGTCCCTGCCTTCGAGTGTGTACCAGAATATCTGCCCCAGAGCGGTCGCATCAGGTCCCAGCGTAGGCTTGACTCCTTCGGGCACCGTTCCGGCCGGCAGGCTGTTGAGCTTCACCAGAACTCGGTCTTGAGACCAGTAGAAATCGACACCTTCGTCAAAGATTATGTATATGCTTGAAAAACCGAAAAAAGAATAGCTGCGGACCGTTTTAACGCCGGGAATGCCCAGCAGCGATACCGTCAGCGGATATGTAATCTGGTCCTCGACATCCTGCGGCGAGCGACCCATCCATTCGGTGAAAACTATCTGCTGGTTCTCGCCGATATCCGGAATGGCATCTACAGGCACCGGATCGCGAGGCATACCCCAGAAATCCCAGTCGAACGGAGCAACGTAAAGGCCTGCGCCCACAATAAGAACAACAAAGAGCCCCACTACCAGCTTGTTCTCAAGACAAAACCGGATCAGCCTGCTCAATGGACCTGTAGATTGCCCGTTGATGTTTGTCACTCGCTCGTCCATTGGTCCCTGCGTCTATTCTTATTGTTTGAACTGCGGCAGCTTGGCAACGAACTGCCCGGGAGCTGCTTCGAATCTCTCCCTGCAGCCGTCGCAGCAGAAATACACCTTCTTACCTTTGTACTCGGTGAAGAGCGCTTTATTAATGGCTGCACCCATGACCGGACAAGTAGTCTGCTCTGTCGCGGCAACAACTTCCTTTGCCGCATCTTTCGCCACAGCAGCATCGTCCTGCATTGTCATCGTCCCAGTCGATGTCTCAGCGGGTGCCGGCTCGGACTTCTTACAGCCATTCAACATAAGCAGCCCTGCAAAAAAAACCGCGATTATTAAACTTATCTTTCTGGTGTTCATGGTCATTCTCCTTAAAAACTGTTCATTACTGGTTCAACAAATGTGTTTATAATTTCCTTCATTTCGTTTCATCATTAATCCCTTCGTTCACTTCGATAATTTCATGCTCTGGGCCGTTTTCGGCGCTCATCATGCTGGGCTTGGCCTGGATTTGAAGTGCCGAATCAATTTTGAAGTTGCCCTTTTTCACGACAAGCTCGCCCTCGATCAGGCCTTCTTTTACCAGATAATACTCTCCGGCCCTTGGCCCAAGAGTCACTTGCCGACCTTCGAAGGTTGGCTTTTCTTTATCCGGCAGCCAAACATAAACCACGGCGCGGGTTCCGGTAATCAAAGGCGCCGAAGCCGGAATCACCAGCGGCGCTTCATTTGGCGTATCGACAACGTAGCCGAGCGATTCGGTAGTCACCAGGTCCATGCCGCAGATATCGCAGCTTGCCGCTTCGGTCTTAACCACCGCCGGGTGCATCGGGCAAATCCACTTGCCCGCCATATCCGGGTCCATAATCCGCCCGCCCACAGCAACACCCGAGCGAACGGACGCTCTAACGAACATCCCGGGCTTGAGCCTGCCGGCGGCGTTATCCACATTCACCCGCAGCTTAACGGTTCTTGTCTTTTCGTTGAGCACCGGGTCGATAAAACTGATCCGGCCTTTGAAAACTTCTCCCGGATAAGCCTCGGCGGCAAACTCTACATCCTGACCGTACCGAATCCAGGGCAAATCCGATTCGTAAGCATCCAGCTTCACCCACAAGTGCGAAAGGTCCGCCACTTTATATATTGGTGTCCCCGTGTTAACGTAGAGACCTTCGGCAGTGTTCTTATGGATGACGACGCCGCCCATCGGCGAGTAAATCGTGATGTGGGTGACGGGTTTGCCCGAGCTTTCGATTTTGTCGATTTGCTCATCGTTCAGACCAAGCAGCCGCAGTTTTTCCCTGGCCGCCTCCAGCGTTGCCAGCGTGGTTCGTGTCACCAGCTCGGAAGTTGAGGTCCTGACATTAACGGCAGCTTTAAGAGCCTGTAGCAATTCAGCCTGGGCGCTGATCAGCTCGGGACTGTAAAGATCGACCATATGATCGCCCTTGCTGACCGTAATGCCGGTAAAGTCAACGTAAAGGCGGTCGATTCTACCCGGCACCCAGGCCGTGATATTTTTTACGCGTGTCTCATCGTAATCGACCTTGCCCACCATCCGGATTTGGGCCTCGACAAATTTCCGCTCGACCGGCGTAGTCTCGACCCCCATCAGCTTGATAGCCGCTTGAGAGAAGGAAATCTGCCGCTCGCCGATGTCACCACTCTCGGAAGCGACAGGAATCAGATCCATAAAACATATGGGGCATTTACCTTGTTTGGGCTGTTGAATCTGGGGGTGCATCGAGCAGGTCCACCATTTTGGCGCTTCGCTCTGGCTCACTTCAGAGGCGTGGTCATGCCCGGTGTCCGCCGGAGCCGAAACTCTAAAACCCCTTACCGCGTATCCAACAACGAAAGCCACTATAATAATCAGTATTACCTTAAGTCCGGCCCGGCCGAACCTTGCTTTTGGAATTGAGTTTCTCATGCTAACTACCTTCAAACGCTTCGAATTCATATATTTTTAGTAGGATTTATGTTCGGCGTTTTAATCTTGTCAAGGAAAATCGGTTTTCTCAGGAGCCTAACACTCCTTTATCAAGAACCTCGCCGGTTATATTCCGCTACAATTCAGCTCCCACGAGCATTTCCAGCCTGGCCAGTTCCTGTTGATTATCGGTCATGGCCCTTTCATAATACAACTGAAACTCAAGCAGTTTCTGCTGAGCGTTAATCAGGCTGAGAAAATCGATAGCGCCGGCTTTATACGCAGTCTCCGATGCTACCAACAGTTCTTCGCTCTTCGGTATCAGGACATCTCCATAGAGCTTTCGCTTCCTGTCACTGTCCTCGAAATCATACAGCGAGCGCTCGGCACGAGCTATTATTGTGTTTTCCGCCTCTTTTTTCTGATGCGATGCTTTCCGGACATTCGCTTTAGCCTGCAATTCCGCGGCCTTATAACCTTCTCTCCAGATGGGCAGATTCATCGTAAACATCAGGATGATCGGATCTTTTCCGCTGTCACTCATGCCCGGGTTCAGGGCGCTTCCGGTATCGGTCCAGCCGACGCCCACACCCACATCCGGCCAGAATTTCTTCTTTGCCAGATCGACTCTGTTCTTTGCCGCCTGAAGCTCGAAGTCCAAAGCCTCAAGCTCGGGATTTCTCGCCCGAAGCAACTGGATCATCTTGTCACGGGTTACTTCTGCCGTGCGGAGTTCCGCTTTGCGAGGCCACGGCAGCATTTCCAGACTTTGCCTGTTCAGCACAGCGTTGAGCCTGGCGACGATCGGCGTGCGCAGTTCCTCAAGTGTCTTCAACCGGTCTTCGAGCCTGGCCAGTTCTATCTGTGCGCGGATCACATCAGGGTGGCCGGTCGCCGCTGTTATGTATTTTGTTCGCGCTATCTCTTCAAAGTGCTGTATCAGTTCGAGATTTTCCTTCGCTATCTCAATCGCCCTCGCCAAGTAGGTGTATTCGTAAAACGCATCCTTGACCTCGGAAAAGAGCTTTAGTTTTGTTGCTTCATATCGTTTCCGGGCAGCTTTGGCAGCGGCAGCGACGGCATCCGTCCGCGCCTCAATCTCGCCAAACCATGGAAAAGTCTGCATGATTTCCAGCTTGTTCCTCTGCGGGCCAATCCTCGTTTCGACCTCCTCGATGAAATACCCATAGGTGAATTTCGGGTCCGGAAGCGACCTGGCCTGGGGGACCTGCTCGACGGCAATCTTCCACTGCTCGAACGCGACCTGAAGACCGGCATTATGCATCGCTGCAAATGAGAGGTAATCTCCAAGCTCAACCGGGGCATTGGCATCGCCGGAACCCTCGGAGGCACCCGCACCGTATGCAGGTACAAGGGCAATTACCATCATAATGAAGACTATTTGTGGTTTCATACTTAGTCCTCCCGATTATCCTCGGCGCGTCCGATTTATAAGCTTGAGAATTTCATCCAGTTTCTGCTGCTTTTGGTTTTCAGAATTTCCCATTACAGCCGTAGTTACGCAGTGCCTAAAGTGTTTTTGCAAAATCTTTTCTTCCACGCTGGCAAGGGCGCCTTTGGCTGCATTAATCTGGTTCAAAATATCAACACAATACTCACGATCTTCAATCATCTTTTGTACGCCGCGGACTTGCCCTTCAATTCGCCTTAATGCGACTATATTATCCTGATGGTCTGGATTCTGTTCCATTTCTACATGCCTTTTTAACTTCAGGTGTTTTATACCCCCCGGGGGTATGTTGTGTTCGAGTAATTCCGACTATTTCACTATGATATTTGTCCAAAAAATGAATAAGGAAACTTGGTAACCGTTATAAAGGGGGGATCAAGCTGAATTTTTCATGTAACAGCCTCATCGCTGCCGACGAATAATACCACACAAATACATATTCCTCGTTGCCAGCCAAATCTCTGCTTACGGCTGTGGTTCCTCAGCCGGTCGATGCAGACCAATATCATCGAAGTACATTTTACCAAGACCGCCCGGCGGATTGGCCTTATCACCAATACCGATAGTAATCGTATTGACATTAGTCA
>CAZTDF010000066.1:0-20568 GCA_964612465.1 uncultured Pirellulales bacterium | reverse complement strand
TTCCCGCTTCCTTTATAATTTTTTCTTCTTCAGCACGGGCGTCTGTTTCAATGCCCAAAATTAGCGCAGCGTTTTCTTTTTCTATTGATTCCATAGGTACTTTATACCTTCTTTAAATATATCCTCTTCCTGATATTACTAAAGTGCAAAAAGAGGTCCAAATATCATAACTTTAATCCTATAGCAGTATTAACCATTTCTTTGATTCCAGGCCTGCCCGGTTTCGTACCATTTCTGTCAGGAATCTCCACAATAAGTGGAAAACTTACGGTAAACAGGTATTTATCCACAGTCGAACGCATCATATCTGCAAGACGTTCGGTAATAATAATAATGCTGGTTTCCTTGTCTTCAAGTAATGCCTGAAAAGCACGCTGAGCTTCATCCGCATTATCTGCAACTTTTCCGGAGACTCCCACCATTCCGAAACCAAGGACCGTATCTTCATCGCCTATAATCGAGTATTTCATGGTAAAGCTATACCTTGCCGAGAATCAGATAAGCCGTAATAAAACCAAATATGACAAGCCCTTCGGCGAGTGCCACAAAAATCAGGGCCTGTCCTGCAATCTCAGGTTTTTCAGCGACAGCGCCCATAGCTGCGGCACCAACATGAGAAATCGCAACCCCGGCACCAATGGCGCCAAGGCCAAAAGCGATAGCAGCGGCAATCAGGCCGTACTTCATTACGTCGGCTTTAGTCGTTGACATTTCCGACTGCACGGATTCTCCGACATTTGACGCTCCCGCAAAAGCACTGGCACAAAACAGTGTTCCAATAATTGCCATCACGGTACAAAGCATAACAACACTCTGGATTATGCGTGATTTCAGTTTTCTTTCAGATTCGCTCATAACATTTTCTTCCTTTCTTATTTGTGCGTGCTACTTAACGAAATTGGTGTGTACAGTTCTCCGGTTCCATGAAAGAACTTCGCAAAGAATTCATAATAATTCAGCCTCAGGGCCTGTATTCCGGCAGAAAGACCCTCGAGGCTGATCACAAGTATGTTTCCGAGTATAAGAATGGCGACAGAACCAATACCTGAAGTCGTGTCGGCAATTTTGAAAAAGGAGATCATTAGAGAAGCGTGGGCAATACCAAGAGCAGCTACTCGCATAAAAGACAGTGTATTGGAGAGATACCCACTGAAAATCTCAAGAAGCTCAACAGTCCATCCCATCAAGAAATTGAGGATCGCAAAAGAACTGAATTTCTTGCCGGACTGCCCTCTCTCATGTTTGAAATAGTGATAAGGCTCTTTAATAAAGAGCAATAGCGAGGGAAGCCCCACCAGCAGAAACAGCACCGTCCCCGGAGGGAATTCCTTGCTATTGTGCGATATCATATAGGAGACAACATAGATACCGCCGGCATAAATCCAGCCACCGAAAATGCCGCCTTTATCAAAGACCAACTCTACCCATTTTTTCTCCCGGATAAGGTTGATCCAATTGAAGAGCAGGCCGAGGATAATGACGGAAATGCCGAAATATAGGGTAATTGACAGTATATCAATAATGTCGTTGACCATTGAGTTATGAGCACTGTGGCCTGCTATTATGCCGTGGAAATCGAACCAAAGCGGCGGCAAAAGACCCATACCGAAATATGCACCGAAAAGCACACCGAATAGCATGGAGGAGCAGCCACACCATACAACGAGCCATGCAAGATTGCACAATCCCTGTTTGGCTTCATTCTTCTTCCAGAAAGACACGCCCAGGATGCCGAGGATTGCAAGCACAAGGCCCTGTCCGACATCGCCGAACATGAGTCCGAACATGGACAGATACAGGGGCATTACAAAAGGAGTCGGATCAATCGTGCCATACCTGGGAATGCCGAAATTGCTGACCAGCATCTGAAATGGGGCGAGCACCTTCGGATTGTTGAACCGCACGGGAACTTCATCGCCGATGGCGCCCCCGCTGCCTGCTTCGTTCCATTCCAGGTAACAGCGATCTTCACATGCCTGCTTTATCTTTCTCGTCAGTCTCTCTTTTTTCGACGAGGGAAGCCATCCCGTAAAAATTACCGTCCGGGAAGACGACTTGAAATTGGCCTGAATCTTCAGGAAAAGTTCATTGACGCGAAGATTAATCCAGGTCTCGGTCAGGTACTTCGCCTCCATCTTCACCAGATCGTGCACATTCTTTTCGATCTTTTTCTGCTCTTCGGCCAATGCCTGTAGTTTTGTGGAAAGTCCCTTGAAAACATCCTTCTTCACCGACTGCAGCTCGGCCGGAAGTTCGACTTTGGTCCATCCGGCCTTCGCCAGAATCTTGTTGATCTGCTCTTTGTCTCTTTTCATTGAAATCAGGAGATGATGGGCCATATCGCCTTCCTGTCCCATCGCAATATTTAACGAAGGCATGTCCCGCAGGCCCTCTTCAAGCTGTTTTACGTTCGATGCGGGGAGTCTTCCGATCTGCATGGAAATAAAGGAATGTTTTGCCGGGAGTGTGACATCGGAAATCCCTATGCCGTAGAGTTCCACCTGCCGTTTGATGTCCTCGAGCTTGAGTATCTCCTGCTGGAGTACCCGCTGTCTTTCCCTGATACTGTCACGCTCACCGGCCATTTTGTCGAGGTGGGCGGTCTCGCTTTCAATGTTGACGGCAGTACGGTTATTCAGATCTGTTTCTCGCGGCACCGAAGGAATAATGCCGCCTGTGTACAAAAATCCTTCGATTCGTTTTCTTAAATCCGACATTTCCGTCAGAGAGATTTCCGGTTTGATTTCCGACAGACTTTCCGGTTTCTCGCCTTCAAGTTCCGATATATTGATAAACTGCATTACTCCTTCGCGAAGAAGTGCTTCGGTGACCGGTTCACAATCCTTTGCGAGCACTACTGCGAATAGCTGTATCATCTCAGTGGTAAAGATCATATCATGCTCTCAATCCGTCCCTGTTCTATGCGATAATATTTTGCATTCAATATTGTCCTGATTTTCTTCAGCTCATTCCGTTTGAGCACAAAATAAGAAAGTATAATTCCTATCGTAAACGGATACCCGGCCAGGATACGCTGGACCTCGTGTTTCATAATCTCTTCCAGTATCCGGCGTATAAGGAGCAGCCGTGACGTACTGTCTGATGTATGGGAAGAGAGCAGTGCCGACAATCCCGGATATTTGCTTTTGACAAATCCCTGGAGCACGGACGTGACGTTCTGGGCACTGTACAATTCGGCCATGATGGCCCTGTCGAGATTGAATCCCCCCGGCACGATAGCAGCCAGAACGGCCTCAAGGGGCAGATCATAGAAATCCTTGAACCGGATGATCCAATTGATGTTCTGCAAGTCGATCTCAACGCCTGCAAGTCTCAGCGCTATGGTGCGATCTCTGCGGTCCAGCTTGTCGATGGAGGCCAGAAGGTTTTGATAATAGAAATGGTCGAAGGCAATTTCCATGCGGAAGAGAGAACCTTCCGATTCGACAGTGTGACTGTATTTCCTGATAATCAGGCTGTACGGAGTGCCTTCGCATGCGCCCGCAATCTCATCAAAATCTTCAGCATTAACGACGATGTCGACAGGTATGTCGTGAATGATCCGTTCGTACAATATATAATGTATACCGGTATCACCAGAGCGCTTCCGGATTTTTCTGTCGAAATAGATTCTTATGGCGTTCTTAAGGTTGTCAATTTCAAACTGGCTCAGCAACGCGTCGACAAGCTCCATGGAATTACGATGAAGGTACTGCCTGATGTTCCTGTAGAGTTCAATTTCACTCTTGAGCAATTCGAGTTCCGCCTGCTTCAAATCACCGGTCGCCGAGTATGTCTCCTCAAGCCCGGCAAAAGGAGTGTCCCTCAAAAGAGCCAGCGCCGCCTCAAGGGACGGTGCTTTAACTAATTCGTCGAATACGCCGTCAGGAAGGATCTTGCTGATCCGCGCCCGCAGCTTTGCATTGATAAATGAATATTTTGATAATGGGCGGGCCATTACTTGCTATCCTTCTCATACTCCGTGCTCAGTATGATATTGCAGATATTGTCAACGAGGTTATCCATTGTATCCGAATTATTATTGAGCAGAGTATCTTTTTCCTGGTCCGCCTGTTTCAGTTTTTCTTCCCTGATATGTTCGGCCTCTTTTTTTGCATTTTCAACAGTAGTTTGTATTATTTCCCGGGCTTGTTGTTTTGCATCACTCATTTTCTCTGAGATTTCTTTTTCTACAGATTGCCTTATCTCGGAGGCCTTATTGCGTGCCTGATCGAGTACTATACTGACCTTCTTTTCAGCCTGAAGAACTTCCTCAATTATTTTCTTCATAAAATCAGATCCTGAACAGAACGAACATGAACAATTAAATTTCGGTACAAATATACACAATGATAAACGAAATTACCAGCATATGAAAAGCACAAATTTACTCGTGATAATCCAATTCTGGAACAGTTTTAGTCATGAGACCTTAATTTATGGTTAATTATCATTGGAGCAAGCCGCTGATCACACCGTGCATTTAACAACTGCACGGCCAGGGAACATCATTCCTTTCTATCCTTTGCCCCTGCGTAAAGCTCGTACTTAAGAAGGCGGCACTCGATATTGGCATTGTAAAACTCAATCCGTCTGCTGGTACGCAGCCCGACCTTTTTTGAAAGCGATGGATTGCCTGTAAAAATGTAACCGGTATAACCGGCACATTTCTGTTTGAAGAAATCGCCGATACGTTTATACGTACCATTCAGTTTCTCAACTTCACCCAGCCGCAAGCCATATTCGGGATTCATAACGATTATCCCCGGCCCCGGCGGTATGACCGTCTCGGCAAAGTCGCAAACATCAAAATCGATCAGGTGCGAGACTCCCGCGGTCATCGCGTTTTTGCGTGAGGCTTCGACCGCCCCTGCATCGATATCCGTAGCAATAATCCGGGCCGGTTTGAAACCCGCTTTGCCGCCCCGCGCTTTGCTCTTTTTAAGTGCTTCGCTGCGCATCTGCCGCCATTTGGGCTCGTCAAAATCTTTCAAATGCATGAATCCGTAGTTGTTTCGCAGCAGACCCGGCACCCGCCTGCCCGCAATAAGCGCAGCTTCAATCGCCAGCGTTCCGCTTCCACACATAGGGCAAACCAGCGGCCCGCTGCCGTCGTAACCTGTCGCCATTATGATCGCAGCCGCCAGGGACTCACGCAGCGGAGCTTTGTGCGGCATCTTGCGATAGCCCCGATCCGAAAGCTTGAGCCCGGAAGTGTTCAGGTAGAGCCGGCAGAAATTATCCTTCCAGTAGAACTGCACCACCACCTTGTCTTTATCCTTGCCTGAATCGGGGCGGGACCCTGTCCTGTCAGCAATGCGATCGACAATAGCATCCTTGACCTTCAGGTTGGCGTACATGGAATTTTTCACATGTTCGGTATTAATCCTGCCGACGACGCTGAGGTATTCGGCCGGTGATATTATGTCCTCCCAGGGCAAATCTTTGGCATTGCGGTAAAGCTCTTCGGGGCTGTAGCACTTGAACTTCTTCAGTAAGAACAGAACATTGTACGCCGTGCGCAAGTGCAGATTGAGCCGCATCGCGTCATACAGATCGCCCTGGAGCTCAAGGCCCGTTTTATAATAATCACCGCCCTGACAGCCTAAAGCTTCGACCTCCTGCCGGACATAATCAACCAGCCCCGCCGAGCAGGTGATAAGGATTGTACTTTTCTTTTTCGGGTCCACTCGTACTGCTCTTTAGATTCGTTTGTTATGACAACGTATTGACAATTATATTATGTGATTGTAGCATTGTTTTGGCAAATCTTAAAAAGAAGAAAGGTGAATTATGATAAGAGTTAAGAACAAACGAATGTTTCAGAGCATACTGCTAACATCGGCGATAATTTCCTGTCTGCTGCTTGCAGGCTGCAAAAAAGATGATCCGGTCGACCACTCCATTCAGGGATATGCCTATGCCAGTAAAGGCCAATACGACCAGGCGATCTCGGAATTTACCAAGGCCTTAAATACAAACCCGATGTCTCCCAAATTATACTATAATCGGGCACTTGCCTATTATCACAAAGCCGAATTCGACCGGGCTATCGAAGACTGCAATAAGGCACTTGAGATAAACGCAGGTTATGCCGAAGCCTACAATAACCGGGGCAATGCCTATGCCAATAAAGGTCAATATGTACAGGCCATAGCAGATTTCGGCAAGGCTTTTGAGATTAATCCGGCGTATGCCGAAGCCCACTACAATTGTGGAGTCACCTACGACCATAAGGGCGAATACGATTCGGCTATTTCCGAGTACACCAAAGCGATTGAGATAAACCAAATTTATGCCGATGCCTATTGCAACCGTGGGCTTATCTATGGCAAGAAAGGACAGTACGATCAGGCCATCGCCGACTTCGACAAGGCCATAGAGCTAAATCCGCAATCGGCCGAAGCTTACTACAATCGTACTGTTGCCTACTGCGGCCTGAAAGAATATGACAAAGCATGGCAGGATGTTCATAAAGCACAAAGCCTGGGATTCCCAGTCCCGGCGGGATTTCTCCAAATACTTCGCGAGGATTCCGGAAGAGAAAAATGAATTGCGGATTCTCACTATTTAGTTGATTTTCTTAGTACGGATATGCTATAATTAGTGGAGGAGTATTTACAGAAACAGTGAGTCAGGATTGAAAAGCAATTTTAGCAGTTTTCTGGCATTTCAACGGACTATCGTCAGTTTATATACGTAAGGAGACACAAAAGAGCAGTATCCCTTTGTCTGCCATCTGCAGGTTATTGCCTGGCTATAACGGATATCTATTTTATGAATAGACGAAGACAACTTAAGGAACAGATAGCGAGAACTGAAGATCCTGTAATACGGATGCAACTTCAGGAGCTTCTGAATAAAAAAAGACAACAACACTATAAAGGAATAAGGAAAATAGAGGAGCCCTTAGATTCCGTATTACGTCAGGCGATTAATAAGCTGCCTGCTTCGGCTCCACGCGTGTTGATGCTCGTATTAATCACTGTTATACTGTTCATAATATTTATGATTTTAGAGTGCAGAGCATAAGTCGCCCAGCCCCCCCACCATTCTTCGAAAAATCTATCTTGTGCAGTTTTAAACAAATCGAGGCCCATATCGAATAAATCGATATAGGCCCCGAACTAATCAAATACCGCTGTCATTTCTGCAAAAGCGGTTTTACTATTCAGCAGTTTCTCTCGGCTTGTACAGGCAGATGTCATCGAAGAACATCTTGCCCGAACCGCCGGCGATCGTCATGTTGCCCTGGGTTCCCAGGCCTATTGCAATCCTGTCAACGTTGGTCAGGACTATACCCTGATCGGCAAAGGCCTGAAGCGGGATGACCCATTCCGTCCAGGTGGCAATCTGTGTCGCGGCCGGATCATCGTAGATCATAACCGCAGGTGCACCGGTGCTGTTGGAAACCGCTACATAAAGCGGCTCAGCATCGTTACTGCCTATGCCGATGTCCTGGTGCGCCCACTGCCCGGTGACTGAGCCGGTAGTCGTGACATTCGAGAATACCGCCTGACATGTCAAAGCGGCATTATGACTCGTTAAGGCCAAACCAACATAGACATTCGCGCCCATCGGAATGCTCTCTGTGCCCTGGGTGGTCCAGGTGGATCCGTTGGCTGAATGAGACGCTGTAAAGCTGCCGGAAATACTACGCTCCATTTTTACCCAGTACGGAGCAGTTATCGCGGCGGTCGTCGTGTCGACGCTGGTCCCACCCGTATCGGGACGCCGCTGGAAGGACACGCCCGAAGCAGGTGTCACACACATCATCGCATGTGCCGAGTCAGGATCGAGCGACTCGCGAATCATCACGCCGGCCTTGGCCCAGTCGTTCGTGTTTTCGACGCTGTCGACTCTTGCGATAATCGAACCGGCACCGGTAAGCATCTTGTAAGCAAAGTGGAATTCATCGGCTTCCACCCCGTCAACCGCCCAGATATCGGTGCCGGAGGCGGTCATAGTGTAGGTACCGACCGGGCCTTCGACGAAGCTGCCGGTGGATGCCGGATAGCCTCTGAACCACAGCGACAGTTCCGTAACGCCTTCCTCGGTCCAGTCACGCGGGGCTGTCAAAGTCAGCTCTGTCTCGGAATACCTGGAGTAACCCTGCTTATTGTTGTCGTATACCAAAGGCATCGACTGGCTGCCGCCGTGGACTATAGTCTCCTCGGTGTAAGAAAGAGTTGTTTCGTCGCCAACCGCCGCACCTGTGCCGTTGCCGGCAAAGTAACCCGCAGTACCGGGTGTGCCAAAACCAAGGCCGTCATGCCATGCGTACCATATCTGATTTTCACCCGTATCGTAATCCTCGAAATCGTCGATTACAAAGAAATCGCTCGTCGTGAAGTTCCAGACGTTGCCTGCCCACGGGCTGTCGGGATTGACGCTGTTGACTTCATCGATCCGCCAGTAATAATTCGTAGCCAACAAGAGTTGACCGGGACTATAGTTCTCGTCACCGAGCGCTTTGGTTCCCTTGTACTCAGGTGAGCTTTTCGTGGCATTCCTGACGGCATCTGCATCTGAGCCGAAATATACCTCATGTGAAGCGGCAACAGCCCCGGCAACCCAGTTAAGAATCACTGTGGGTTTTACGTCTACCGCACCGTTGGCCGGATCCGGGCCGCTGACGCCGCCCTCAGTAGTGAAACTCCAGACGTCGCCTCTATGCGTAGCCGGGCCTTCGAACTCGTCAACCCGCCAAAAATAAGTCTTTGCCAGTTCAAGTGTGCCGGGCGTATAACTTGTTTGCCCCACGAACATACCGGTCACGGCATTGTTCACATCGTCGAAATTATTCCCGAAGTACACTGTGTGTAATTTAGCATTGAATCCAGATTCCCAGCTAAGCTCAACATCCAGGTCTACCAATTCGGCACCATTAGCAGGATCGGGATAAAAGGCCTTCTTGGACGGAATCATAAAGCTCCAGACATCACCTGTATACGTATTAGCGGAATCAACCTCATCAATTCGCCAGTAGTAAGTAATGCCTGGCACAAGCCCGTCCGGATAAGGATTTCCGGGAAAGCCGACAACTAAATATGGATCAGCCTGATTCCCGAAGAACGTATCGCCTGTACCTGCAGCTACATCATCATAATTTTCGCCGAAATATACATCATGTGATGTTGCATAAGCACCCGGTGCCCAACTGATACTTGTCCATGTGTCCCGAACTATCGCGCCATCAGCCGGACCTGGATTTGCCGACTTCGTTGACACATATTCAGCGAGACGCATGACGTCATCGACACTCGGAGGTACGCCACCGGTATCATATAACCGAACAAATCCCCGGTACTTGTCGCCCGGAAGATAATGCTTGACCCATGCCGTGGCATTTCCCGCGTCATCCGTAGCCAACACTGTAAGATCGTCGGTTGCGGTCGCAGAGGTCGGCCGTTGCGATGTCCACGTTTGGGTTAGACCCCAGGCAATCCCGGCCTCTGTAAAAACCACCTCGTCGTTGGTATCTCGCGCTGCGCTGGCTGCGTTGAATCCCAACACGCCGGGTCCCCCGGCATCGCCCCATGTGGTATTGCTGCCGTCCGCACTGCCCTGGTAGTAGAAAGGAATATCCGCATACCACACAATCTTGCCACCTGCATCCAGATATTGCCGAATTGTACAACTTGAATTCATGCTCTCTGCAACAGTGTCCGGTGCGGAATCTCGACAGAACACAACTACGCTTAAGGCTTTGTCGGCGATATGACCGTCCATCCACGTCTTGAGTTCGTCTGCGTCGAGAACCGTGTAGCCCGCAGCCTCTAAAGCATCCCGTATGGACGTGTCAGCTCCAGCCCAGGCCGTTGGATAATCATCATCCCAGTAGAGAGCCCGATCCCACTCAATAGCCTGGGCCCACACCGTTGACAAACCCAGCACTAATACGATAAAGAAGATGGGATAAATCATTTTTTTACACATCGTAATCCTCCTTATAAAATTTGGACAATTGGCTTTGGTTATAGGCCAAAGCTACCAATAACATTTCTTATTTTCCCCCACATCTTTTTTCAGCAGAATGATCTATGACTCGATATTACCTCCTTCCTTCCAAAGCCCAATAAGGGCTGTGAATTATAAACTTAAAAACCACGACGATTTACATAAATATCGTCTGCCCGAAGGCTGGAAATAAATAGACCATTATAATATTGTTTATAACAGATTGATCCCCTTTATGTCAATATAAATTGCTATATTATTGGGCTATCGGAGGCCATATTATGCTTGACAAAACATCTGCCATAAAATATTGGTCCTTATAAAACACAGCGCCAAATGAAATGATGCTGTCTTGGATTTTATGTTTGCCGGGCGGCTTTATCAATCAAAAATGGAGGTTTTTTGGCCATGATTAGACATTATGCCGGGATTTCACGCAAAATAAAGGAAAGCGGGAGAATTTCAATTCGCAAGTTATATTCAATACTTGTTATTTGCCTAATACTTGCAGCAGTCAGCGGAGGCTCTACCAGCACAGCTTTAGCACGGGCGAATGAACCTGCCGGGGATGGAGAAGCTGTTTGTAAGACCATTGAGATATTTCCTCTTGTAAGTCAGCACGTTCACGGCTCGACAATCGTCGAGCTGCCGAACGGCGACCTGCTGGCAGCATGGTTTCAAGGTTCCGGCGAAAGATGGGCGGATGACGTCGCGATCATGGGAGCCAGACTCAGGGCCGGCGAAGAAACCTGGAGCAAGACCTTCGTGATGGCAGATGTGCCGGGGTTTCCGGATATCAATCCGATTCTGTTCATCGATTCTCAAGACCGGCTCTGGCTGATGTGGTACACGGTGATAGCAAACCAGTGGGAAACTTCGCTGCCCAAATACCGGATCAGCACAAACTATATGTTGCCGGACGGGCCTCCCGAATGGGCATGGCAGGATGTTTTGCATGTAAAGCCCGGCGATCCGGCCGAACGCGGCATTCAGCCCGGCGACCGATTCGTTAAATCGGTTGAAAGACAAATCAAGGAATATACAGAATATATTTCCAAGAGTAACAGTATCTCAGCACTGTTAACTCGCGGATTAGCGGATAGATGGAAGGCGGAGTTGCTTGCCAAGGCGAAGGGCGAGGACATGATGCGGAAAGGCCGGCTCGTCGATTCTTCGGGCCAATCGACCGAACAGCAGCTTGGCTATCCGTATTTCAGACGCATGGGCTGGCAGACGAAAAACAAGGCTGTGATTGTCGATGAGAAGCGCATAATCGTGCCCTTTTATTCCGACGGATTCAGCTTTTCATTGATGGCCATAACGGATGACGGCGGCAAAAACTGGCGGTTCAGTGAGCCGCTTGTGGCACCGGGAAATATCCAGCCCAGCATAGCAAAAAAAGCCGATGGAATATTGGTCGCCTACATGCGTGACAACGGACCCCCGCCCCAGCGTCTACATGTAAGTACGTCCGCAGACAAAGGTTTGACCTGGAGCCCGGTGAGAGATTCCGAACTGCCCAACCCCGGCTCCGGAGCCGATGTTGTCACTATGAGAAACGGTCACTGGGCCCTTGCGTATAACGATACGGAAGACGGCAGGCATAGCCTGGCGATTTCGATTTCAACCGACGAAGGCAAAAGCTGGGAATATACCCGGCACCTTGAACTGGATACACGAGGCAGAAATACGGCGACCAGCAGTGCTTATCCGTCTATCATTCAGGGCCGCGGCGATATTCTGCACGTGGTTTACAGCTACCATCACAATGACAGAAGGGATGCCCCGAATAAGACGATCAAATACGCGAGGTTCAATGAAGCGTGGATCAGGCAAGGCGACGCTTCGAAAAGCAAATGAATCATTCATGCCGAAGCGCCACAATCGGATCCACTTTGGCGGCATGAACCGCGGGATATAATCCGAAGAGAATTCCGATAGTCATACTAATCAGAAGCGGCACAAGAATTCCCTTCATGGTTATCACAGTGACCATGCCGGAAAAGTACGTAATTAAAAACGGAATAAGTGTCCCCATACCCAGGCCGATTAAACCGCCCATGGTCGAGAGAACCACAGTCTCGATAAGAAACTGAATGACAATTTGCCTGCGTTTGGCGCCGATGGCACGCCTGATTCCTATCTCACGCGTACGTTCGGTGACCGAAGCCAGCATAATATTCATAATTCCGATTCCGCCGACCAGCAAGCTAATGCCGGCGATGGATCCGAGTACGATATTGAATCTTTGCTTCGTCGCCTCGGCCTGCTTTATCAGTGCCAGAGGAACGCTCACGGCATAATCCGTTTTCTTATGAAATTGTTCCAGCATTCTCTCGATTCCCGCCGCGACGGCCTCTACCTTCTTCGGATCATCCACCTGGACAATAATTTGGTGCAGCTCCACCATCTCGCGTTCGTCTCCCCCTGAAGTACGTTTCGTGAAGATGTCGCCGAAATATCGGCGTGCCACCTCAATTGGAATATAAGCATCGACTTCCTGGTCGGGAATTTGAATGTTTCCTGCTTGTCCGCTTTCGCTTTTGACGATGCCGATTACCTCGAACTGGTCGCTGCCCATGCGGACCGTCTGGCCGATCGTGCTCTCGGTAGCCAGGATTTTGCGAGCGCCGAATTCGGTCAGCACCGCAACCGGGGCTTGTTTTTCCTGGTCGGAGGTAAGAAGCACTCGCCCGGCAAGAACCTCCCGAGGTACGAGCTTGAACCATTCGGGTGTAGTGCCTACGATCCTCAGTTCCAGCGCTCTCTCACGAACACGCGAGTCCTTTCGTGTCAGCTTTACCGGCGCGGTTCGTTGAATATTGCTGAAACTCGATGCAATCCTGCGATAATCTTCATAAGTCAATCCGTAGATACTCATGTGGGAATGCTCGGTGCTTGTGGCCTCTTCCTCCGCGGATTTCTTCGCTGAGATAATGATATTGTTACTGCCGAGCCTGCGAATCTGTTCGAGAGCTTCCTTGCTGGCGCCTTCCCCGACAGAGAGCATGGCCACAACACTGCCCACGCCAAAAACGACGCCCAACATGGTCAGAAACGAGCGCAGCTTGTGGAGCAGCAGATTCTCGATACCGAGCCATATATTTCGTGCGATTCGAGTTTGCCTCATTTTGAATTCCCATCGATTCTGTCGATCAGGCCATCCAGCATGTGCAGCCTGAGATGGGCATGCTCTGCAATGGCCGGTTCATGCGTAACGATAATAATCGTTTTACCGGATTTATTCAATTTTATCAGGAGTTCCAGAATCTGCTCACCTGTTGTCGAGTCAAGATTGCCGGTTGGTTCGTCTGCAAAGATGACCTGCGGATCATTCGCCAGGGCTCTGGCAATCGCGACTCTCTGCATTTGTCCGCCGGAAAGCTCCGTAGGCCTGTGACCAACTCTGTCTCCGAGTCCGACCTTCTCTGCGAGTTCCTTTGCTCGTACCGCACTTTCTCTTGCGTCCCATCCAAGATAATAAAGCGGCAATTCGATATTTCTTTGGACGGTAAGTTGAGGTATCAGGTTGAAAGACTGGAATATGAAGCCCAGGTATCTGAGCCGAAACTCGCTGAGCGAATCATCGTCGAGCCGGCTGACATCTTTGCCGTCAAGAAAATATGAGCCGGAAGTCAAACGGTCGAGGCATCCGAGGATATTCATCATAGTGCTTTTACCGGAACCGCTCGGTCCCATGATCGCCCAGAAGCTCCCCCTGTTGAATGTGATGTCGACCCCGGCGAGAGCATTGACCTGCTCTGTTCCCATTTGATAGATCTTGCGCGCGTTGACGAGTTTAACAATTTCCTGGTTGTTTTTGGATGGAGCTTGTTTAGCCATTTACTAATCCCTTTCCGCTCCACGAGATCTCTGGCCGCCTGCACCCTGCCTCTCGACGCCCGTTCCTTGCCTCTCGCCGCCTGTACCTTGCCTCTGGCCTCGTCCCTGCCTTGAGCCCCCGCCGCCCTGAAAACGCTGCCGCATGGCATCCCGCTCCTCCTGCGACATATTCTCGAAGCGTTGTCTCATTTGCTCCATTTCTTTCTGGCGTTCTTCGTCCGACATATTTTCGAATCGCCTGCGCATTTGTTCCATCTGATCTGACGAGGAACCATCAGAGCCTCCCGGCTGTCCCGAAATATTATCTTCGGGGCCCATTGACTGCCCTTGTCCTCGCTGCGACGGACGTGCAGTACTACCGTTGCCGTTAGCTTCTTCGAGTCTCTGATTCACTCTCTGCTGGAAAGTTTCGGAGCCATCGGGCAACTCGATATCCCCAGCCTTTGAGCCGGATTCGATAGTACCGGCTCTCAGTGGAGGTGTCATCAAGACAACTTCCCCCTCTTCGAGGCCGCTGACAATTCTTATCATCTTGTTATCGTCCAGCCCGATTTCGACTGCTCGTTCAGTGTAGGACCCATCCTTGACAACGTAAACCGTAGGCTGCCCTGCGACCCGCAATACTGCCTGAACCGGGATATATACCACATCCTCATATTGCGCAATGATAATTTCGGCCTTGCAACTCATTCCCGTACGCAGCGTGACATCATTATCTTCCAGGTTTATATCTGTGGGATAAATCTTGAGGTCCGGATTCGCCCACATACTTCGTGCGTCCGGCAAAGGCGCGATACGTTGGACACGGCCCAGGAACTTCTTACCCGCCAGCGCTTCAACCGTTATCACCGCGGGCAGTCCCACCCGGACTTTTTCAAGACTCGTCTCATGAATATCCACCTGAGCCTTCATCAAATCAGCAGTTGGAAGGTTTATCAAATCCTGCCGTTCAGAGACCTCGACACCAATATCCATCGGGTCTCGACGGTCGAAGGGACCGCGTCTTCCGCCGCCTGAACTCGTTGCATAGACCACCATTCCGTCCTGTGGAGCATATATCGTCGTTTTCGAAAGCTGGTCCTCGATCTTCTTCATTTTCTCTTTTTGACGGTTATATTCAAGCTCTTTGGCTCTCAGGTCGGCCTTAGCCTGGACCACATCGGCTGAGGCCTTACGCTCCGTGCGCTCCAGAGCCATATCGGCCTGGTTGACGTCACTTGTCAACTGCTCGATTTGGCGATGGTAGGTAAAATTGGTCAGAATATCGAGGTCGCTGTTCGCCACATCCCGCTCAAGCGTCCTCCGCTGGACCGCCAGTTTATCCGAAAGGTACTCGGTCTCCGAGAGGTATTTCTCCTCATAGAGCCTCTTCGACCAGTCATTCACATCCTCAGCACGTTTTAGATCCTCTTCGGACAAACGGATTTTAGCCCTGAGTTCATTGACGTCTTTGGGGTAAAGCCCGTCCACATACTGCTGCAGATCCTGCTTGGCGAATTTCAGAGTCAGCCTGGCGACGTCGATGTCGCTTTTTGCCTGGTTTTCAGTAACGGCAAGACTTTCCTGTGCCCCGATATAAGCGGCCTCGGCACGCTGAACCTGAATATCCTGGTCGATTATAGCATCCTTGAGATTACTGGCGTCCAATTCAACCAGCAGATCTCCCTTCTTGACTAAGCTGCCATCCGGAACAAGGCTGACGATAGTCGTTCTTCCCTCAACCTCGTTCCTGAGAGTAATCTGCTCCTGGGGGCTTATAGTGCCGGACTCCAATACGCTGATTGTCAGAGGGCCCCGTTTGGCAATGAAGGTAGAAAAACTGCTCGTCGGATCTTCTCCGCCTCGAACCACTTTTAACCAGATAAAGATCAGGACAATTGAAGCGACTGCTACAACGATGCCGACTGTCCAGAAAGACCTGATTCCACGACGATCATTTGTTGCATTATTTGACATTACTGATAACCTCCGGCGAGAATTCCCGCCACATACCCTGTTCGTTTACTTTGAGCAAGCCCAGATCACGCTGCAGTTCCAGTTCCGTGATGCGATAATCTACGACGGCCCGAGTCAAAGAATTCTGAGCCGATAGAAGTGCGTCCTGGGACTCCAGTAAATAACGGATCTCCGTTCTGCCCGCTTCGAGGAAGATTGTGTTGGCCCGGACACGCTTTTCCGCAACTACGACCGACTGAGCCTGAATCTTAAGACTCTCGCGGGACTCGAGAAGGGTCCGTAATTCGCTGCGAATGGCCAATTTGATTTGATCTTCAAGCAATTGCACACTTCTTGTAGCCTGCTCCAGACTAAGCAGGCTGTTACGGTACTCGTTCCGCTCCCTGGTTCTTTCAGCCGGCAAATCAAGCGTAAGCAGGGCCGTATATTGGCCCCTGTCGAAAAGCAGGTTGCCGTCTTCATCAGTGTCCTGAACACGGCCGGTCCCACCGAGCGTCAATCCCGCTCTAAGGGCATCGGCCCTGACCACAACATCTCTCTGGGCATCATAGACCGAGCCGATGGACTTCTGCAAATCCAGCCGGTTCTCTAAAGCCAGCTTCACCGCCAGAGACTCGTCGATCTCCAACGGCCCGGCATCTTCATAGCTGGCAGGGATTAACTCTATAGGAGCGTCCGCCGGTGGAGCTGTTTCTGAAATCCCCTGCTGGGATGTTGTTCTCATCTCTTCAAGAATTGTCGAGGCACGGCCCCGCAATTGCACCAGGTCGTTCGGATCAAGCTGGATTCGAGCATCTGTCGGAAGGCCGATGGTATTCTTAAACGAATCAAGAGCGCTCTTGAGCTGCTCCTGGGAGGAAATCCAGCTATTACGAGCCCCTAATTCCCGCTGGATCGCCTGGTCAACTTCGATTTCACGGATTCGACCGGCATCAGCCCGCCTTCGTGACCAGCGAGACGATGCGACCGCACTGCGATAGTTATCCTCAGCGTTTGATACCCCGTCCATCTGACGCAGCACGTTGAAATACCCTCGGGCAACGCTAACAGAGAATGTTCTCTTATAGCGTTCAAAATCCCAAAGCCCGTAAATCACATCTCGCTCGGCCTGGGTCAGAGGCTCGGCCGCAATATGTTCACCCGAGCCTCTCATCAAGGGAATGGAAACCGAAGCATCGCCATTCAGTCCCATTGATGATGCGCCGCCCTGCGTTAACAGATTAAAAAGGTTGATTCCGATCGACGCACCCATATCGATTCCGTTCTTCAGGGTACGACTCACACCCCCTACCGCACCGGTGTCCAAATTGGTGACCGTGGTATCCGTGCTAAGTTCGCTGTCCGCACCGGCATTGAATATATTTTCGAAGTTGTGACGTGTCAGATCGAGGGCCAATGCCGTCCGAAAGACATCTTCTTTGCGAGACTGATATTCCAGGCTGTTGCGGGCGCCCACCTGGAGTGCCTGTACCAGCGACAATTTGACAGGCTTGTTGGGCTCGATTGGCAAATCTTCCGAACTGCCGGATGATTTGGCCTGCAAATAGTCCGGATCGGGCCAGTGTTCGACGGGTTCGAGCCGGTCCGTGCCGAGTGAAGCCTCGGAGGAAAGAGCTAAATTCTGCTGCTCCAGGAGGCGGCGACGAAGAATATCGCTGGGCCTCTCAATACTGAATGGCTCGGTTTCTCCAAGTGCCTCTTTTTGCTTAGCTGTGATAATCTCAGCAGCAACTTTATCAGCCTCGCTGCGATGCTCAACCGGGGATCGACATCCCAAAGGAACAAGGACCAACGAAATTAACAGCAACTTTATTAAACTACACCTACCATGGCATGTTCTTAGCCCGTCTGAGTTCTTTCCAACTTCTTGCCACATAAGCACCTCTATATACAAATCAGTGTTCTATACGCTTTGAGGAACACTTGGTCCTGCCGTACAGTTGTTATTGCTTAAATTCAGGCCTATGATATTGAAATTCCCAATACAAAACTGCCTGCAATCAGTTTATTTCAGGAATATGCTGCCCAATATTTACGCAGAAATCCACATATAACAATGCTTAAGACGGGCTTTATTGGGATTTTATTGCAAAAAAAGGATTTTCTTTACCGTAAAATTTAACGCCAGCATCGTCGCCTTCAACAAAACCACCGGAAAGGAACAATGGCGTGCCCTGAACGATCCTGTCTCATACTAGGCACCTATCGTCATCGACCAGGCAGGCCAACGCGGCGGCGTCTGCTGGTCACACCCGACATTTGCTTACAAGCACGTCTTCGTCAGAAACGACGAAGAACTCCTCTATGCCGACCTCTCGGCGAAAGAATAGGTGCCGGTGCCGGCGAGAATCGTTTCGCCGTTTTCCTATCCTGATTACGACTTGCTCGCCTCGGCTGTGCCGCCATAGGCACCGATATTTACGACACCGCCGTTCGGGGACGGCTCAAGATATACAGGAGTGCTCGTATCACCGGCATCGATACAGGGGCTTGTCACCTTATCACGAAACCAGCTTTGGCTCTTCGGATCCCAGCGGCCCGTCCTGGATGTTAAATGATAATCGCCGTTCTCCGTGTCCGCGAAATGTGGGTCGGCATCAATATTGCCTTTGCCCGGCCAGAGGCCTCTATCGGAGCCTCCCCGGACATTGCTGTAAGTGACATTGACTATTGACTTGTCGTCAATGAATATTTCGTCGCCGCCATTCCAGAGGATGCAGTTTGACACTTGACAAACGCTGGGAGATTGTGAACCGGCGTCATCCGGATTGCATGCCAGGGCGCTGCCGCTGCCTGCTGAATTTCCGCCGAACGTGCAATTAATCAGCTTCGTAGTGCCGCTGTTCGAGTTGCGTATCGCTCCACCGAACGTCGCCGCCGAGTTTTCGACGAAGAGGCAATTGGTCAGTGCCGGGCTGCCGGACATGTTATTGCGTATCGCCCCTCCGCCGCCTTCGGAAACAACATTTCGAATGAATTCACAAAACGTTATTACCGGCTGGGCGTATCGCCCCAAATTGTACATCGCACCGCCGTTGTGGGTGGCTTTGTTGTCGATGAATATGCAGTCGCTTATGACCGGCTTGCACTTGGGCTGCTCCCCGTTGTTGTAAATTCCGCCGCCGCCGTCCGCGGAGTTCTCGCTGAACATGCAGTTCATCAGTGTTGGGCTGCTCTCGGTATAAAACCCGCCGCCGAGTGACGCTGAGTTTCCGCTGAACGTGCAGTTGGTCACGGTTGGCCTGGCGTAGTCCCCGCAATATATGCCGCCTCCCAGTTCGTGATAGCCACCGGTAATAGTCAGGCCGGCCAAAACCGACTCAGGCGTCTCGTACCGATGGAACTCAAATCCCCGATGGGGACTCTCGGCGGTTCCTTCGCAGTTTATGAGTACAAGATTCGGATCGTTCGGATCTTCGCTGCGGACGGTAATCGCCTTGCCTTTGAAATCCAGGTCCCGGTTGCCGTCGCCGCTATAGGTCCCCTGCATAATAACCACCGTGTCTCCCGATGCAGCCTCGTCGATCGCTTCCTGTATGGCGTCAAACGGATGTATAGCCGAGCCGTCCTCAAGAGGATTGGAAACGGCCGGATCGTCGGGGCCGGGGTCGCCGAGAGCAAAAGCATCTACATAAATAATGTCAGGCGAGGGAGAAGTCAGCACGGTATCGGCATAAAAATCAACGCCCCAGCAATTCCCCACCAAGGTAGATTCGTTATCAGAATGCAGCGTCCGAACCGTCTGGCTTGAGAATACGTATCCGTCCACCGTCGGCCATATCGTATAATTTGTATTCGAGTTCAGCTTCTCAAGAGCATATATCCCTCTGTCATCGGTCCATACCATAAGAGGCTCACGCCCCCCCGGCTCGGCGGAGACTTTAGCATTGGCAATCGGCCTGCCGTCACGATCCATAACTCGACCGCTTATAATCTCACCCGTGCCCGAAGTCATAATGTTGTAGATACATCCGAAAACTGTCTTGTATTTGCTGTTTGCCGCATCAATATCCGGCAGATTATACCAAACGTCATCGACGCCGTACCAACCCATATTCAGGTGGTGATACATAGTCGAAGACTCATACCCGTATCCATCGCAAATGACAGCATGCCCTGTGTTCGGATCAAAAGGATGTGAAATCGCAAGGATAACAGGAGCTTTCGCGTCGAGATTCGGATTGATCATCTCTGTCATAGTCTCATGGATATTCCGGTCGGAATCATGTCCCAGGATTGCATTGTCGTATTGGAAAATGCTAACCATCGCATCCCTCGCATCGGGCATCAAAGCACCCGATCCGTCAGAGTCATAATACGTCTCGACAGCGAGGCCTGCATCATAGCAAATGGCCCCGATGGCCTGGCGCTGGGACTCTGTAAGTTTGCCGCAATTGTCTTCGGGCCTCAGCGGCATATCGCTCCATTTATACGGCCCGCCGAGGCCGTCGCCGCCACGGCTGGATGCGTTTTGCCTCCTTTCTCCGCTGACATGGATCGCATACTCATCCACACCAATCGCTTCGGTCGGATACTCGTAGTAACGCATAACCTGGGCCATGGTCGTCGCGACACAACCGCAGGGATAATTACTGGGTGTGTAATAGTTATATAAATTATCGCCGCAGGATTGTGTCTGGCCCCATTGGCTTTGCAGCAGCGGCAGTACCCGAATATCGCCGAGGTTTCTCAGGCTCATCAGGCCGAATCGGCCTTCGGAATTCTCCGCAAGGTCGATAAAACGCCGCCACTTGCCCTGGGGACTGCCGGCCGCCTGCGTCTCGGCCGTCGACTGGAGATGGTACGTAT
>CAZTDF010000065.1:0-20799 GCA_964612465.1 uncultured Pirellulales bacterium | reverse complement strand
AATGGGCAGGAGTGGATTTGAACCACCGACACACGGATTTTCAGTCCGTTGCTCTACCAACTGAGCTACCTGCCCGTCAGGATCAAGTCCCGGCTAAAAAGTTGAATCTAACAAAAAAAACTGATATTGCAAGAAAATTAGGCTATAATTTTTCAAAATTAGACTGGATAAATTATGCTTAGAAAATTGTTTGTGCCGGTCGCGTTCACATTGTTGTGGTATCCTTCTATTAATAACTCAGCGGAGGCCGGAACGGGGCTAATCGGCAGGGAAATCGCAGCCGGAGCCGGGCGGTTTGTTGAAATTTCCGCCGAGGAACTCGAAGACAAAATCCGCGGCGGCCTGCTCGCCCAACTGCTCGGCAACCTTAACGGACTGCCTCACGAGAACAAGTATTACGAGGAGCCCGGAAACGTCGAGCAGTACACGCCCGCTCTGGCAGAGGGCGCCCGGACGGATGACGACACGGACATCGAATGGGTCTATATCTCCGCGATGCAGCGGGACCGGACCGTTCTGCTCGGCCCGGAACGGATTACTGCGTTATGGAAACAGCACATCAACGACCATATCTGGTGCGCGAACCTGTACACCCGGCAGCTAATGGATATCGGGATCGATCCGCCGCTGACCGGTAATCTCGCTTTGAATCCCTGGTCCGGCTTCAATATCTCCGGCCAGTTCGTGTGCGAATCGTTTGGCCTGATTGCCCCGGGAATGCCTCAGACCGCCGCCCGCATCGGCCTGAATTACACCCATGTCACCATCGACGCCGAGCCGGCACAAACCACACAGCTATTCACGGCGATGATCGCCACGGCCTTTTTCACCGACGATATCGACGCTATTCTCGCTGCCGGGCTGGCTTCGGTGGACCCCGACAGCGGGATTTTGCCAATTATTGACGATGTCCGCCGGTGGCACAAACAACACGCCGACGATTGGCTGACCACCCGGCGGCTCATCAGGGACAAATACACGCTCTATGAAAGCAGAACGCGCAACCAGAACGGCTACGAACTCTGCACCGCCGCAACGGTTGGCGCCCTGCTATATGGCCGGGGCGACCTGGTGAATACCCTGATTCACGCCTTCAATTTCGGCTGGGATGCTGATAATAACGCTGCCACCGCGGCGACAATCGTCGGCGTGACTAAAGGCCGCGGCTGGATGCGGCGGCAGGGCTGGGAAATCAAGGACAGCTATCGCAATACCACTCGACCGTCAATGCCCGAGGACGAGACTATCACCGGTTTCGGCGACCGCATCATTGAAGTTGCCGGTCGCGTCATTATCGAAAACGGCGGCAGTAAAATTCGCCGGGCCGGCAAAGACTACTATCGCATAAGCGTGCAGAAACCGGCCAACGTCGAAACGCTGCCCGACCCGGACGAGCAAATCGCCGGGCTGCGAATAAAATTGAAACCCCAAGTCGAAGCGGGCTTTGCCGATGGCGCCACCGTCCGGCAGCAGGCGAGAGCGGCGTATCTGGCTATCTGTCTGGGTTTGGCCGACGGGCTTCGTTCGAAAGATGCCGGCAGTTGGAGGCGGACGCTGAATGCCCTGGAGGAGTACCCGAAATTGCTGGATGTTCTGTTTAATAAGTCACCGGGGCCCGCCGGCGACAGGCTGCGCGCCGCCGCACTGGCCGCGGGACTCAAAAAGCCTTAGCGGCAATATGATCAGTCCGCAGCGTGTGACAGTGTCTGGCAGGAGGTAATCGCCCGGGAAAGCCCGCTGATTGCGGCGGAAATTCTGCTTATCTCATCGGCGGAAAGCTTGTTCTCCGATGGGCGGTAAACCAGAATAAAACCTAATGACGAGCCGAGAAGGCCCAGGGGAATTGTCACTGCGGAAATTTTATTTAATTCGTTCAAGTTGCCATCCAGACCCATTGCAAACATATCGTCGATAGTGCACACCTTGTTCGACCTGGAGATACTGTCCATCAGCTCCTGGTTGAAACAATTCTCGATGTATTGCTTCTCGACGGCTATTGGCCGGGCGCTCTCGAACATATGAATTTCAAAGTTTTCTTCCTGTCGCAGAAAGAAGGTGACATTTGCATCCTCGTTTTCTGCTTTAATAAATTCGACGGCGGTATACAGCAGCTTGCTCAGGTCGGTCGTCCCGAGGATAGACTCGTAGAAATTCGCTGCAAAATTTATGATGCCAAGCCTCTTGATAAAGTTTCTCTGGGCCGCAATAAGGTCGTTGCAGAGGATATCGATTTTCAGGTTCTGCTTTTTGCGATCCTTGTTCAGCTTCTTTATCAGCAGGCGCAGTCTTCTGTGCCTTTGTTTATCGTCCACAATTCCTCACTCGTTTGAAAGGTCAATGAAATTAGTAATACTTCCAGGATTTTCTAAGTTCGGCATAATGAAAGCCAGGCTTTAAGGAGCAAATCAGGAATTAAGAACTCCCTATATATAGCCCTATAAACAACCGGTTATCAGCTTCGCAGTTACCGGCGCAGGTCCGGCAAAGAACACCGAGACGTACCGGCGGGCATCGTTCTTATCCCTGTTTTCGGACTTGTTGTATGATGCGAAGAAAGGAGGATGAGGAAAAGACTAAGCGATAAACAGGCTACAAACGATTGGTGGGACAAAGTGCGTATCCGGTGATTTCAATTCATGATATCGCTGCAGGAGAATAGACAGTACCTGATAGCCTCTTTATTTTTTGCTGTAGAGCACAACTTTGCTCATCGAGTCCGCGAAGGCTTTTAGCGGCTTCTTCATAACAGCCAGGCCCGGGTCTGCAGAATTAAAATCGCCGCAGGTTGCCTTCCATAAATCGAGCAGGGTAACCATCCTGGCCCTAATTCTGACGCCGCCGATTCTTCCACGTTTACATTCCACAATGCCCTGCCTGCCGAGCATCTGTATGACTTTTTGCAGATAGCCTACGGAGAAGTTCAGAGCCTTTGCGATCTCTGACGCTTGAAGATAGTCGGAGTTTTTCCTTTGCTTAAGAAAAAGAATAGTCTCGACCGACATGGTGAAATCCTGATTAATTTTCACAATTACCTCCTTACTTTTCATCACGCTGCCCGGGCCTATCGGCGTACGAGCAGTTTGTCCGGTGCATCGGCAACAGCCACTTTGCGAACGCGAGCGGCGAAATCATCGACCTCCTCGATTTTCTCGAAGCCGACTACCATTGCGTCCACAGAGCCCAGGCCGAGCACGTACCGGACCGATTCATCACGTTTTTCATCACTGTCTCTGAAAGTACCCTCACCAATCAGCTTCATCCCCACGACGCCCTTGCCGGCCTCGTGCAGCGCTTTTAGCACGGGAGCGACTGTCTCCGGCGGGCCGTCCATTTTTGCGCCGTAAGCGTTAATTCTCGCATGAACCGAATCGACCCATGGCTCCTTAACACAGACCTGCAACGCCGCCAGCGAGTGGCATGAGACTCCATGCGCCCGGATGAGACCTTTCTTCTTGAGTTTGTCCAGAATGTTCATATAGCCGCCGAGTTCATCAGGCCACTTCTCCGAGACAACGCAGTGCAGAAGAACAAGGTCGATATAATCGGTATCCAGCTCCTTGAGGAAACGCTCTACGACCACATCGGCGTCCGGGCGCTGCTGCTCGGGTATTCCGCCGCCTGGACGCCACCATATCTTCGAGACTATAGCATAATCCTTGCGGGGTATCTTCTTTAGTGCCCCCGCCAGGTATGGGTGCGAACCGTAAAGGTCTGCCGCATCGAACAGCCGTACTCCACGCTCGTAAGACGCCTGGAGCAAACCTTCAAACACTTCTTTGCCCAGGCGGGTCTGATTTGACTGCCGCCTGCCGCCGCGCATGCCCGTGCCGAAGCCGACGCGCGAGACCATAATCTTCGTTTTTCCGAGCGGCACACGCTCGTACGGATCGAAATTCGCGGTTTTTTGCCCGGCGCTGCTGATATATCCCGGGCCTAAAATAAGGCCGCCCACCCCGGCAATCGACCTGACTAAGAATTCACGACGTTTCATTTCCATTGCTGATAGCTCCTCAAATAATTCATGCTTCGCAGCGGCTTTGCAGAGCAGCGTTGTAGCTATGCTTTTATAGCGAAAGAATAGCTGTGCCGAACCGATAATGCAAGAATTTTTTCATCCAGTTTTTCCATATATTGCATGCTCAGCACTCAAGCTCCGCAGCGACAAGAACTTTTCTACACGTGCAATGATTGCCCAGGTGACATAAAGCGAGCTTCGAAGCGGCGAATTCGGCTGTAAACGAAAAGTCGTCCACTTGCCCGTATCCGATCGTTATGTGCGGAAAATAGTTTTCAAAAGCCGATTTCTCGGGATAGTTCTTAATCCAGAGCAAAGTTGATTCGCAGGCCTTTGGCGGCCAGAGCACCATTTCCGCCGTTACATCATAGCTGAAATACGGCTTCATTCTTTGCATGACTTCCTTATGGAGCGATAGAAGTCTTTCTGTTTTTTTTACTTCAAAAGCGGAAACTTTTTCGCCGAGCGAGTTCGTATCGGTATTTATGCCAATAATGCTTAGTTGTCCCGGATTATATTTCTCGGCAATTGACTCCAGAATTTTCTCAATATTGGTAATATCCCGCTCATCCATACACCCCATGGCCAGGGAAATATGAGGCAGGCAGTTCTCTTTATCCAGAATGATTCGGTCGGCATATTGTTTCAATAGTTTTTTATTTGCCTCAATCGCCTGATTCGTCACCCCTTCCGAGGGCAACAATACGACATCTACCGCCATTTTCGCCATTTTGACAGCCCTGATACAAGAGTATTGCCGTTTTTGCCTCAATACGCTGGAATTTAATCACAAGTGCAACCTGGCACAAGGAAAATTTCTTGCAATAACAATCGCCGGGACTATACTTATTTTAGCTTAACCAGGAGTTTGTGTTCTCATTTTATGAGGACCCCTCGCTGAACAGGTGCTTGGGATCTCAGAAAGGATGCGGCGATGGCTGAAAAAGATTCTGATTTGAAGAAAATAAAAAAGCTCATCGAAATAATGAAAGAGAACGATTTGGTTGAGATTGAAATTAAGCACGATGACGACAAGATTTTTCTCAAGCGCTCTGGACCTCAACAAGCGGCCATTGGTATTCCCATGATGAGGCCTGAGCCCGGCGTCGTACCTGTCGGCCCCGAAAGCATGGGGGCCGCGAGTCAACCCTCCGCCCCACAAGCCGTCCCAGGCGAAGAAGATTTAACGGAGATAAAATCGCCCATCGTCGGGACCTTTTATGCAACGCCAAGCCCCGATTCCGAGTCCTACGTAGATATCGGCTCGGAAGTCGGTCCGCAAACGGTAGTCTGCATTATCGAGGCAATGAAGGTCATGAACGAGATAAAGGCCGAAACCAGCGGCACGATTGTCTCAATACTCGTAACTAACGGCCAGGCTGTCGAATATGGCCAGGTGCTTTTCAAAGTCAGGCCGGATTAATCATTGATTATAAAGAAGAACGGCAAAAAATCAGTAACGCCGAAACAAAAGTAAATCACAAACTGAATTATGTTTTCAAGGATCCTGATAGCAAACCGCGGCGAAATAGCGCTGCGTATCATCCGTGCCTGTCACGAGCTTGATATCGAAGCGGTGGTGGTTTATTCCGAGGCCGACAAAGACGCTCCATACCTGCAGCTCGCCGACGAGGCCGTTTGTATCGGTCCGGCCGAAGCCGCGAAAAGTTACCTCAATATCCCGCGTATAATAAGTGCCGCCGAGATTACCGACGTAGAGGCAATTCATCCCGGCTACGGCTTCCTGGCCGAGAATATAAACTTTGCCCAGATATGCCGGGATTGCGGGATCACATTCATCGGCCCGCCTGTCGAGGCGATGCAGTTGCTCGGTGACAAAGTCCAGGCCCGCAAGCTGGCGGTTAAGGCGGGTGTGCCGGCCGTGCCCGGTTCCGACGGTGCCCTCGAGAAGGATTCCGACGCGCTTAAACTGGCGAACGAGATGGGATATCCCGTAATAATAAAGGCCGCTGCCGGTGGAGGTGGACGCGGTATGCGAGCTGTGCATAACGACATGAATTTGCGTTCGGCATTCAGTTCCGCACAGGCCGAGGCGAAAGCCGCCTTCGGTGACGGCAGGGTCTATCTGGAAAAACTTATTGTCGAACCCCGGCACGTGGAAGTCCAGGTAATGGCCGATCAACAGGGCAACGCATTACACTTCTACGAAAGGGACTGCTCCACTCAGAGAAGACATCAGAAAATGATCGAGGAATCGCCCTGTCCCGTCCTGGATAAACATACAAGGGAGCAGCTTGCCGAAGCTGCGTTAAAGATTATCAAAAAGGCCAGGTATGTTAATGCAGCAACGGTCGAGTTTCTTCTGGACAAGGACAAAGCATTTTACTTCATCGAGGCAAATACACGGATTCAAGTTGAGCACCCCGTTACCGAGATGGTCACCGGCCACGACCTGATTAAGTGGCAGTTGAAGATCGCCGCCGGAATGCCCATGAAATTAAGCCAGAAGAATATTAAACATACGGGCGTTGCAATCGAATGCCGGATTAACGCCGAGGACCCCGAAAAGGATTTTGCTCCTTCACCCGGCACGATTACCAGGTATATTCCGCCCGGCGGCCCCGGCGTCAGAGTCGATACGCACGTTCATCAGGGATGGGTAGTCTCGCCAAGCTACGATTCGATGATAGCAAAAGTCATCGTCCATAAACCGACGCGGAGCGAAGCCATTGCAACAATGAAAAGGGCCCTGCGGGAATTTATTATCGAGCCGATCAAAACAACGATCCCCGCCTGCCTGGACATCCTCTCACACAACCTCTTCGTCAAAAACAAAATCGACACCGGCTTCGTCGAGCGAAACTTTTAATCTCGTTGTTCGGATTTAATGAAGCGTATCTCACTTCTCCGGGCCTATTAGATCCTCGTAGGTTTCACGTTTTCTTATGACTGAGAAATTTTCACCGTCAACAAGGACTTCGGCGGCCCGGCCTCGGGCGTTGTAATTGCTGCTCATCGTGAAACCATACGCGCCGGCGGTAAAGACCGAGAGTACGTCGCCGCGTTTTGTCGGCGGCAGAACTCTGTCTTTTGCGAAGAAGTCCGCGCCTTCGCAGATCGGGCCGACGACATCAACGACCTCGGCACCTTCCATTTGCATATCTTTATTGCGCTTTTGGGGCACAAACTTTTCGTTCACTTTCGCGGGCCAGATGAAATGGAACGCATTATACAACGACGGGCGGATCAAATCGTTCATTCCCGCATCGACAATAACGAATTTTTTGCTGCCCCCGCGTTTGATATAAAGGACACGGGTGAGCATTATCCCGGCGTTGGCGCAGATGCTCTTGCCCGGCTCCAGGATGAGCTTGATGTTTTTGTCTTTTAATAGCGGCACAATCCCCGCCGCATATTCGGCCGCCGAAGGTACGGTGTCGGATTCATAGTCGGCGCCGTAGCCGCCGCCCAAATCGAGAGCTTCAACGGTGTGGCCCTGGCTGCGGAGCCGGTCGATGAGCGGCAGAATTTTTCCCACGGCCACAACGTACGGATCAATTGTCTTGCCGCCGGTTCCCAGATGCACGTGCACCGCGCAAAGATTCACCGCCGGATTGTCGCCGTAATCGGCAAAAACTTTCACGGCCCTTTCGATATCGACGCCGAATTTTGTTTCTTTCTTACCCGTAGTCAGAAAAGCGTGGGTTTTATAATCGACGTCGGGATTGACACGCAAGGCGACTTTCGGCCGCTTGCCTTGTTTTTTGGCCAGTCGAATCAGGTTTTCCAGCTCCGCTTCCGATTCGATGTTGAAATAGCCGATCCCGGCGTCTAATGCCTCGATCATCTCGGTATCGGTTTTGCCGACGCCGGCAAAGACCGTTTGTGACGGGTCGCCGCCGGCCTGCAATACACGGTACAATTCTCCGCCGCTTACAATATCAAATCCGCTGCCCGCCTCGGCCATAAACTTGAGGATATTGATATTGCCGCAGGCCTTGACGGAATAGCAAATTGTCGTGTCGAGTTGGCTGTAAGAGTGCTGAATTTTTAGCAGATGGTCCTTGAAAGTCGCTTTGCTGTAGACGTAAACCGGCGTGCCGACCTGTTCGGCGATCTTTTCAACGCTCACGTCTTCAGCGAATAATGCCCCGTTCTTGTAATTGAAATAATCCATATTGTTACTCTTTTTGCTAATCACCCTTATAAATCACATTATTCCGTATTGTTATGGATAAATAGTATAACGATTGCCGCGTCGATTGCAACAGGACGGTTGGGCCAGTTGCAATGGGAGGGGCACAATTCTATATAAAAAAATGGAAGGCTCCACTTCATCGATAGGACCTTCCATTTTCAACGTAATTCGCTTTAGCCGACAGCCCGCTGATATCCACAAGGGCAAGCGAACCTGTGACTAAATTGCTACGCTATCTTCTCTTTTTCTTCTTGGCTTTCTTCTTAGCCTTCTTCTTAGCTTTCTTCTTTGTTGCTTTCTTCTTTGTCTTCTTCTTTGTCTTCTTCTTTGCTTTCTTCTTTGTCTTCTTCTTTGTCTTCTTCTTTGTTACTTTCTTCTTCGCTCTTTTCTTTGCTTTCTTCTTAGCCATTATTTTGTCACCTCCTTTTGGCTGACTTAAATCCTTTTATGTTTTGGCTAACATCACAATACTGATTAACATTAAACACTTTAACGAAAAATGATACAAAAAAATAAAATTTTTATCCACTTTTTTTATCGTCTAATAGTTTAAGAATACTTGACTAAATTTTTTGCTATCAATGTTTTACATAACCTCATAAATTCTCTACTATACACTCTATTGACTAAAAGCAAAATTACACTTTAAAGAATTTTCTTTTATTGATACTTTTTGTTGATTGAGGTTTTGTAATTTTCTCTATAATACTTTCTGACAATAACAAACAGTTCGGTTGTTAATAATTTATGGCAGGAAGAAAAATAGCTTTGTTCGGCGGCACTTTCGATCCGATTCATCTCGGTCATACGACTGTCGCCGCTGATGCTGCCGAACATATCGGCGCGGAGAAAATTGTTTTCGTTCCTGCAAAGCGTTCTCCACTGAAAGGATTCTTACCCAAGGCAAACGATAATCATCGATTGAAAATGATCTCTCTTGCAATCGCCGGCGAGAAAAATTTCCAGGTCAGTGATTACGAATTGAAAAGACCGGCGCCGAGCTACACACTTGCAACGATACGAAAGTTTCAGGCCGACTACGGCAGCGAGACTTCGATCCATTGGCTCATCGGCGCCGACGGTATCGATGATTTGACTTATTGGTACAAGATTTCCGAGCTGATAGATGCCTGCAATTTAACTACGATGTACAGGGCCGGCTGCGAGCCTCCGGACTTCGCCAAATTCGAGGAAATCTGGGGCCGCCAGCGTATAGAAAAACTTCAGCGAAACATTATCCAGACGCCTCTGGTGGATATAAGCAGCACTGAAATACGCGATAGAATAGCGATAAACGGCGATTTTACGAAAATGCTGCATCCGGCCGTCACCGACTATATTCGTAAAAACGGCCTTTACCAATCGAAAGATACGGCAGGCGGCGGATAGCAGATTTTGTTGCTATTCAGCACTTTTCTCGACCGATTTAACGAGCCAGTCGCACCAGTTATCCATGCCGTCCCCTCTCCTGGCCGAGATCGGAAAAATTTCAATCCCCTTATTGAGCCTGCGGGCATCGGACTTGGCTCGTTCGATATCGAAATCAACCTGCCCTCCGTCGAGCAGGTCAATTTTATTTATTAACAGCACCTTTGACTTGGCGAAAATAACAGGATACTTGGCCGGCTTGTCGTCACCCTCCGGAACCGAAAGCACGACTATTTTGCCGCTCTCACCCAGCTCGAAAGCCGATGGGCAAACGAGATTACCTACGTTCTCGATCAAGATCAAATCCAAATCGTCGACGGGCAATTGTTTCAAGGCGTCGCTTATCTGGACCGCCGACAAGTGGCATGCACCTTCGGTATTTATCTGGACGACGGGCGCTTCGGTTGCCCTGATTCTCTCGGCATCGATGTCGGTTTGAATATCGCCCTCGATCACGCCAATCTTTATTTTGCCTTTCAACTCGTTTATAGTTCTTGCCAGAATTGTAGTCTTGCCGGAGCCGGGAGATGAAATAATATTCAGGCAAAGTTTTTTCTGCCGGGTAAAAAAAAATAAATTTTCAAGGGCATATTTTTCATTTTCACCCAGAATTTTTTTGCCGACGTCCACTTTTTTCATAACGTTACTCCGTTTGAAATTCTATTTCTTCCAGTATCAAAGGCGCATCGGGCTGCAATTCGAAGTCGTCACCGCCGCACTTCGGACACTCCGGAAGTGACAGCTCGACATCAAAATTTCGATCACAATTCTTACATCGCGCCCGGATCGGCTTGTGCTCTACCTGAAGTTTCACACCTTCACACGGTGTATCTTTGGCAATCGCCTCAAAGGCAAAACGAAGCACTTCATCGTTGACAGTGTTGAGCATTCCACAACTGATTTTTGCCGCAACGGGTTTAGCATTATTTTCCGCGGCTTGTTCGGCTATGATTGCCATCAGGCTCTGGGCCACCATCGTTTCGTGCATCAGCATATCCTCGGCAACTCGCGCCCGTACGGCATTTGAACGATTCTTTTCCCGCCGATCCGCGTTTCAATTTCCACCAGGGGCACATCAAGAGTCCCTACAATCTCGCCGATGACATTTGCCTCTTTACCCAGCTTATTATTTCTGCAGATATTCAAACATTCGTCGGCGGATTCCGGCGAGACAATCGCGACGAATTTGCCTTCATTTGCGATTGCCAGCACATCGAAACCAAGCATGTCGGCCGCTGCCTGCACAGCGGGTCTGACCGGGATATCGGTTTCGCGAATTTCGACGCTCAGGGCGGTACTTCTTGCGATTTCATTCAGCGTCGAGGCCAAACCGCCTCGGGTTGGATCCCGCATGAACTTTATGCCGCTCGTATTTTCCAGCAGCTCACCGATCAATCCGGCCAGAGACGCACAGTCGCTTTTCAACTGTGATTGAAATTTCATCTCTTGGCGCTGCGAAATAACGGTCATGCCATGGTCGCCGATCGTGCCGTTGATAATGATTTTGTCCCCGACGGCAATCTTTTCGAAGCCCAGATCCACGCCGGTGAGTCTAATGCCGATTCCCGCTGTGTTGATAAAAATCCTGTCAGCGGCGCCGGATTCTACCGTCTTCGTGTCGCCGGTAACGATATCGACGCCGATCTGACGTGCAGTTTCACCTACACTCACCAAAATTTTGTCCAACAATTCCATTTCAAAACCATCCTCGATTATCAAAGATAACGCCAGGGCAACAGGTTTTGAGCCGGCGACAGCAAGGTCGTTGACCGTACCGCAAACGGCGAGTTTCCCGATATCTCCGCCGTTAAAGAACAGCGGCTTGACAACGTAGCTGTCCGTTGTAAAACACAGCGAGCCTGAAGCCAGGTTAAGCCTTGCCGAATCACCTAATTCGTCCAGAGCATCATTTTTAAGGCCTGGCAGGATATGTTGGCGGATCAAATCGTCCATCAGTTGTCCGCCGCCGCCGTGTGCGAGTAAGATTCTGTCGTTTCCGGTTTTTTTCATCGTTTGTGTCTTTTTTCCCGGCCGTATTTAAACCACGCCGCACAGGCACCCTCGGAACTTACCATGCAGGGTCCCACCGGCTCTTGCGGCGTGCAGTCCCGGCCGAACAATCCGCATTCCGTCGGCTCTATCAATCCGCACAAAACTTCGCCGCAGCGACAGCCTTTTATTTCTTCGCCCGGTTCTTCGCTTATGCCAAATCGCCTGATAGCGTCGAACGGCTCATACTTGTCTTTTAATTTAAGCGTGCTCTTTTTTATTTCCCCCAGCCCTCGCCAGTAACCGTCTGCCGGCTCGAAGCACTCATTAACTATCTGCTGAGCGGCAATATTACCTTTTTCCGTCACTACCGCCGAATATATCGATTTTAGCTCGGCTTTGCCCGCCGAAAGCTGCCGGCAGATTTCGCTGAGTCCTTCGATAATCTGCACCGGCTCGAAGCCTGCCACCACACAAGGCCGACTGAAGTCTTCCACAATCTCAGCAAAGGCTCCGTAACCGATTATCGCGCCGACATGTCCCGGGCAGAGAAACGCGTTGATATTATGATTTTTCTCCGAGAGCAGTACTCGCATCGCGGGGACCACCAGTTTGTGCCCGCTGAAAATGCAGAAATTATCGATTGCCCCGGCGGCCGCCTCTTTCACGACGACAGCCGTGGCCGGTGCCGTAGTTTCAAAACCGACCGCCACAAAAACAACTATCTTGCCGGGATTGTCCTTAGCCAACTGAAGTGCATCTTCGCTGCTCAGGACGATTTTAATGTTGGCTTTTGTTTGCTTTGTTTCAAGTGAGCCCTCTTTGCCGGGAACGCGAATCATATCGCCGTAGGTGGCGATTATGCAGTCATCGCGGTCGGCCAACCGCAGAACGGCGTCGATATAGCCCTGGTCGGTCACGCAAACGGGACAGCCCGGCCCGGACAGAAGTTTGAGGTTATCAGGCAGAATCGACCTTATGCCGCTGCGGAAAATAGAGACCGTGTGAGTGCCGCAAACCTCCATGATATTGATTTGCCGCCCTAAAGTCTTACAGGCGGCGTTAATAATATCCTGTGCTTTGTTAATTCTATCGAGCATAATTCTCGTATTTCGTTTCTTTCTTCACGCCTTCTTATCCTGAAAGCCGGTTCTCAGTATCCATGAACTCGTTTATTTCCGAAATAAGCTGCCAGGTCTTTTTCCCCTCTTCCTCATCGACGAGCGAAATCGCAAAGCCGGCATGGACCAATACCAAATCGCCCAATTTGGCCTCCGGCAGCAACGTAGTCTTGGCCTTGAAGCAATTGCCCATCGCATCGACAACCGCCTTATCCCCATCTAATTCAATTATTCTTGCCGGTATCGCCAAACACATGATTCGTCTCTCGTGATTCGTAATTTATCGGTAATCTCAGATTTTATGCCTATTCTATCCGACAATGCGTTTCAGGTCAATCTTCGGCTTGTTTTTGGTATATGCGGACATAGTCCACTTCAAATTTTGCCGGGAACTTAGTATTTGAGGGGTCGCCCCCGGCTTTGCCGCCAATCGCGAGATTAAGGATTATATAGTGTGGCTGATGGAATGGATTCTTTCCTTCCCCGTCTCCGTTGATTGTCTTGCTAAGATCGACCTGGTTAAGAAGCATATCATCAACATAGAGCTTGATGCTGTCGGTATCCCAGTCCATCCGCCAGACATGAAACTTCTCGGACCAGTTGGGATCGTTGAATTCTTTAATAGGTTTTTTACTATCGTCCCACTTCGCTACCCATCGTTTTTCAGTGGCCCACGCCGCGTTTGCCAGAAGCACGCCCCGGTAGTATTCCATAATATCGATCTCGCCATTACTCGGCCACGGCCCTTCAATGCCTAATGTCCAGAAGGCAGGCCACAGGCCGGCGCGTGTATCGATCCGGCCGCGCATTTCGAAACGACCGAACTTCCAACTGTGCAAATGCCGGGTCGTCAGGCTTGCAGATGTGTACTCGGCATATTCTCTGTTTTGTTTCCAGTCCCTGCCGTCAGCCCTGTAGCGGGGATTCTCTTTGCGCTCACGCCGGCCCTCGATGATGAGCATGCCGTTTTTACATTGCGCATTTTCCGGCTGGTACCACTGCAGTTCCTGATTACGAACGAAGCCTCGCTCGTATGTCCAATTGTTGGGATCAGGCCGGCCTTCTTTATTGAATTCGTCCGACCAAACCAGCTTGAGCCCGGTTGACGACTTGCTATTACTACTCGATCCGGTCTCCTTCGCTATGATTGTTAAAGTCATAATGGAGATCAGGCAGATAGTCACGTAAACATGTAATTTATTCATAAAGTTTCCTCCTTTTGTCACAGGTTTTGTGCCATAATCCGGGCGGCGATGGCTGCCTGGCCGAGAGAGATGCCGCCGTCATTGGATGGTACATTGCGGTTGAATAATACGGTGAAATCGTTTTGTTTCAACAGATTCACCAGACGGTTTATCAAATAGCGATTGCAGAATACGCCGCCGCTCAATGCGACGGTGTTGAGCTTCGTCGAATCTCTCGCTGCTTTGGCCATCTCAAGCAGGGCAGCGGCGATTGTATTGTGGAACTTCGCAGAGATTGCCGCCGCGGGCCGGTCATTCTGGATATCATCTATTATCTGCCTTATCATCTTACCCAAATCGAGCTGCAATGGTTTTTCGGCGGTATTCATCAGTTCAAAGTCGTAATGTTCTTCAACGCCGCCGGCAATAATCGCCTCCAGTGCCATCGGCAACTGCGCGTCGAAATGGTTGTAGCTTCCCAGGCCGAGCATGGCCGCGACGGCGTCAAAGACCCGGCCGAGGCTGGAAGTCTCCACGCAATTAACGCCTTTCTCAAGCTGCTCCGAAATCATTTGCAGCCTGCTTTTATCAGGCTCGATCCGGCTAAGCAGCCAGTCGAATTTCTGTAAAGTAAATTTATTGCCGTATGTTTTTCTAAGCAATGATAAAGCAGGTCTTACGGCTTCCTTGCTTGCTTTGTCCCCGCCGGCCAGCCAGTAGTAAGACAGATGCCCGAATCGATCAAACTTCTCCAAAGAAGCAATAAGGCATTCGCAGCCCCAGATCGCGCCGTCGGTTCCGTAGCCGGTGCCGTCTGCTGCAAGTCCTATGACAGGCCCTTCGAGACCGTGCTCGACCAGAACAGATGCGATATGGGCCCAGTGGTGCTGAACCTGGATAATCTTCACATCCGGCATCGAAAGGGCGTATCGCGTGGACAGATAGCCGGGATGCAGGTCGCAGGCTACAGTTTTCGGCTCGACTTCAAAAAGCCCCCGCAGGTGCTCGATCGAATCGATATAGTGATGATAGACTTCCGCGTCTTCGAGGTCGCCTATATGCTCGCTGCAGATAAGCTGATTCTGCTTAGCGAAGCAAAAAGTATTCTTCAAATCCGCCCCGGCCGCGAAAATGTCCCGCCGGCAGCTTTTCTCCATAAGAATCGGAGTCGGAACATACCCCCTGGCCCTTCTCATAAAAGCAGGCTGATCATCCACAAAATGCAGAATCGAATCATCGACCTGCCGGTAAATCTCCCTGTCGTGCATCAGGAAGGCATCCGCAACGCCGCCAAGCCGCTCGAGCGCCTTTTCGTTTTTACAAATCAGCGGCTCATCGGAAACATTGCCGCTGGTCATCACCAGAACCTTTATATTTTGAGCAAACAGCAGATAGTGAAGCGGCGCGTAACACAGCATAAAACCGTAAGTGTCAACACCTTCGGCAACCGATGGAGCTATGGGGCTGTCCGGCTTTTTGGACAGCAGGACAATCGGGCTTTGCGGACTGCTCAAGAGCCGCTCGGCCGCTGGGCTCACAATTGCATATTCTTTTACCTGCTCGATTGAAGCAGTCATCATAGCGAAAGGTTTATGGTCTCGCTTTTTGCGCCGGCGCAACCGCTGCACGGCCCGGCTGTTAAGCGCATCGACTGCTAAATGAAACCCGCCGATTCCTTTTATCGCTACAATTTTTCCGGCTAAAAGGAGCTTCGCCGCTTCGGCGATTACTTTCTCGGTCTGCGCGGTGATTGTCCCGCCGGTATTGTCTGTAAGCCTGATTTTCGGCCCACACGCGGCGCAGGCGACCGGCTGAGCGTGAAAACGGCGGTCATTTACATCCGTATATTGAGCGGCACACTTGCCACACATCTGGAAAACCGACATCGTTGTATTCGGCCTGTCGTACGGGATGGTCTTAACGATAGAATACCTGGGCCCGCAATTGGTGCAGTTTATAAAAGGATAGCCGTAGCGAAAATCTTCCTCGTCGGCCATTTCCGCAAGGCAGTCCCGGCACGTGGCGATATCGGCGGTCACCTGTGACAGCGGCGCCCCGAGCGAATCGCTCATCTCGATAACGAATTCGGCTTCGGACTCGATGACCGGTATATCGACGGCATCGCAAGATGTTATCACTGCCAGCGGCGGTTTGCCGGCGTCGGATTGCAGCCGGGCAAGAAATTCAGCTATTTTTCCCGCGGCGCCCTGCAATTCGACCGTTACACCCTTCGTATCGTTATATACGATACCGGACAGTTCCAGCGACCGTGCGATTCTATAGACGGCTGGCCGAAAACCAACGCCCTGTACCCGCCCGGTTATCGATATTCTTCGTCTCTTAATCAAAATTCTGCCTTTGTCCTTTCGACAGTTCCTGATACGCCCGCCGCCACTCGTGGTTCTTTGAAAAGCATTATAATTCGGCCGCGGAAAAAAGACAACCAGCCGTCTTATAACTGAACATTTGGAGCAAAAAGATAAATAAACAGAATTTTCTTGCCGATATTGATGTTATGTGGTAATATTATCCGCATCTGGGGCCTTAGCTCAGTTGGGAGAGCGCTTGCATGGCATGCAAGAGGTCGTGGGTTCGAATCCCATAGGCTCCATTTCCGAATTTTCAGCCATTTCTCGACAAACAGCTCTCCAAAATATATATTATTACCGGGCCGACGTAATTGGATCACTGAAAAGATTTATATTAGAGGCGTGTAAAATGCACAGTATCTCCCGAAGAGACTTCGTCAAATCGACTGTTTTATGCGGGATCGGGGCAGGCGTCACGTCCTGCCGGTCGAATATGCTGAACACCAGGCAAACGAATACTCGTTACATAGCAGCCTACGATACCGAGTCGCCGGGTTGTCTCGCAGCGTGCCGGAAAATCGTAAAGGTCCACAGGCGATTCGAGATGCCGGCAACATTTTTCATGCTGGGCAAGACGCTCGACGCCAATCCCGCCGAATATCGCGATCTTCTGGACGACCCTCTTTTCGAGATTGCAACGCATACCTACTCACATCGAATGCTGCGTGATAATGAATTCTGCGGCCCGGCCATCCCACTGGAAGAAAAACAAAAGGAAATCTTCAAAGGAAAAGAGTCCGTCGAGCGTGTCTTCGAGCGGCCCTGCATCGGTTTGCGGCCGGGCTGCGGCTTCGACAACGCACTTAAAGGCGAACCGGAAGTATTGGAATTGCTTCGCCAGGCAGGTATTCAATACGTCAGCAGCCTTCTCTGGGGACCGGACTATTCACTGCCGGCACTGTTGCGGGAGCCGTTTAACTATAAGGACGAAGGCTTTCCCGAAATATGGGAGCTGCCCGGCCACGGCTGGCATGAAAATCTTCTTAAAGACCATAACGGGTGGGGGCCAAGAAGACTCACATTATGGCCTTCGCCTTTTCCGGAAGCGATAGCGGGCGGTTTCTGCAAAACTCCGGAGGATGAATTTAATACTAACAGGGTCTTTCTGGATAGAGCTGCGGAGTCGGGTAAATCATTCGTCTCTTTAATCTGGCACCCATGGTCTTTGAACAAGTTCGACCCGGACATGAAAATGCTCGAGCTGACTTTTGCTCATGCCCGGCGCCAGGGACTAAAGCCTTGTACATACGCTCAATTATACGAATCCGTATCGGGCTGAAGCTTAATCATGCTCGTTCAGAGCAAAGAGGGTGTTTCGAAATAAAGCAGACATGGAAAATCTCAACTAATCGAGGAGTGACTATAATGAAGTATGGACGTAAGAAAGTTTACTTTGCTTTAACAACCTTGCTCGTAGTTACAGCATTGTTGCCGGCACGGGTTTGTCTCGCCGGCACCGAAGTCGATTCCGGCGAAAGTGTGAATTCTTCGGCGGCGATTCCGTCTGGGTGGATGCAGGCCTGGTCCGATCCAGGCAGCAAGCATCGGCCGATGCAGATAGTTCACGGTTTGGCTCCGCAGCAGGCCCGCTCCGAGGGCATTGCATTTTTCAAGAATCTGGGGCTGGGCGGCGTTGTCTGCAACGTCAGTTTCGACCACTACATGCAATCGGAAGAGCACTGGAACACGCTGGCCCAGGCTGTGAAAAATTGTTCTCAGCTCGGATTGCGTGTCTGGATATATGATGAAGATGGTTATCCCAGCGGCTCGGCGGGGGGGCGGGTACTGAAAGAAAATCCGGATCACGAAGCACTCTCACTGACTTACGATCCCGCCCGGCCGGAGCCCTTCGCACTGCGACCGGCCTATGAACATACGCACGCCAGTAATAATTACGGTGCCGCCAGAAGGTACCCGAACCTGATCGACGACGAAGCGATTAAAAGTTTCGTCGATATAACACATCAAGCTTACCGGCAAAGATTAAGCGAGTATTTCGGCAATACAATCGAGGCGTTCTTCACGGACGAACCTTCACTGATAGCCGTCAATATCGGCGCTTTGCCGGAAAGTGTCAGAAAGACCGTCCGCGTAGTCGACCCGCTGGATGAAACTCTCGCTCCCCTGGCCTCCGTGCCGTGGGTGCCGGATTTACCTCAATTGTACAAGCAGCGTTACGGCGAAGATATCAACGCGTCCCGGCGAAGTCTTTTCCAGGGCGATAAACAAGAAGACCGCAAAGTCCGGCGTCAGTTTTGGGCACTGATATCCGACCTTCTCGCAGAGCGATACTTCGGCAGGCTGCAGGAATGGGCCGCGGAGCATAAGGTTGCTTCTTCCGGACACTCGCTGTGGGAGGAAATGCCGCTGCATCATGTCCCGCTATACGGCAACGCACTGAAAGCCCTGCGCCGAATGGATATCCCCGGCCTGGATATGCTCTCTTCGGATCCGCAGGCGGTGATTTATACCGGCTGGATGACTGCCATACTGCCCGCTTCGGCGGCGCTATTCAACGGCGGACGAAAAATCATGACCGAAGTAAGCGATTTCTCCCAGATCATGGACAACGGAAACGCCGCTTCGCTCGAACACATGCAGGCCACCGCTGCATGGCAGGCTGCCCTGGGCGTCACCGAGTTCACGCTATACTACGATTACCGCAAGCGTTCGGCGGAAGATTACAGAAGCTACTGTGAATATGTTGGCCGTCTCAATGCCGTTTTGAGAGATGCGAAGCCGACCTGTCACATCCTGCTTTATTATCCAATCTACGATCTGTGGAGCGAATATCTGCCCATCCCCGGCAAGCTGACGGTTGAGTCCCAGTCGGCTCGGGCACGGATGCTCGTAAGCTCGTTCATGGAGCTGGGCCAGCAGATGGTCAGGCGGCAGATCACTTTCGCGCTGGCGGACCACGAGCTGCTAAGCCGGGCGGATGTCCGAGGTTCGCAACTGGATATACGGGGACACCAGTTTGGTGCGATTGTCCTGCCGGCCGGGGCTATGCTGCCGGAAACAGCAGGAAAGAAAATCGAGCAATTTAAATCGAACGGGGCAGTAGTCGTCCAGCCTGCAAAACAGGGGACCGGCATCGACTTTGAGAAATTGTCCGGATTATATGCCGGCGGCTCGCTTTCTACCCCGAATGACCGAATCGTGCTCGGCCGCTTCCGGCGTGACGGCAGGGAGATTTTGTTGCTGGTAAACGTCTCTTCCGAGCCTTATGATGGAAGCATTTCGTGCCGCAAATCCGCCACATGGTTGGCTGCAGACCCCGGCACGGGACGCATTGATAAGGTCGCGACTGACACCGGAAAAGCCAAAATCTCCCTTAAACCACGCTCGGCCATTTTACTCATCGAAGCTGCGCCGAAAATTTTCAATAATTGACTCACAGGTTAAATAGGGAGTTTCTCATTCAGCAGTCTCTCTCGGCTGGTAAAGCCGAATGTCATCGAAGTACATCTTACCCGAGCCGCCGGGCGTCGTCATATTGCCTTTTGTGCCCAGGCCGATAGCGATACTGTCAACATCGGCCAGGTTGATGCCCTGATCGGCAAACGCCTGCAGCGGGATGACCCACTCCGTCCAGGCGTCGATCTGTGCGGCAGCCGGATCGTCATGAATCACAACGGCAGGTGCTCCGGTCCCGATACCATCGGGATTGGAGACCGCTACATAAAGCGGCTCGGCATCATTGCTTGTTATGCCGACATCCTGGTTAATCCACTGCGGACTAACCGTACCGGTAGTCGTGACGTTTGTAAATACGGCCTCGCATGTAGCTGACGCGTTGTGAGCAGTCACTGCCAAACCTATATAAACATTCGAAGCCATCTGGATGGGCTCCGACACACCCAGCTTCTGCCAAGTAGAACCGTTGGCTGAACTGTACGCTGAGAAGTTACCGGCCAAGTCACGCTCTACCTTAACCCAGTACGGAGCAGTTATATCAGCAGTCGTATCGTCAACGCTGGTTGCGCCCGTGCCGGGTCGCCGCTGGAAGGAAACGCCCGAACCGGAAGTAACAACCATCATCGCGTGCGCCGAATCCGGGTCAAGCGTCTCGCGAATCATCACGCCGGCCTTGGCCCATATGTCGGTATCGCTGACGCTCTGGACTCTTGCTACAATCGAGCCGGTGCCGGATAGCGTCTTGAAGGCGTAGTGGAACTCATCTGCTTCGACGCCATCAACCGCCCAGATATCTGCGCCGGAGGCGGTCATCGTGTAGGTGCCGACCGGGCCTTCTGCGAAGCTGCCGACGGACGCTGAATTGCCTCTGAACCACAGCGACAATTCGGCAACGCTTTGCTCGGTCCAGTCTCGCTGGTCTGTCAACGTGTACTCCACCTCCGAATACTTCGAGTAGTCCTGCTTGTTGTTGTCGAAGACAAGCGGCATTGATTGAAGGCCACCGTTGACGATAGTTTCCTCGGCATAAGAGGCAATGGTTTCATCGCCTACTGCAGCGCCAGTGCCGTTACCGGCAAAATAATCCGCCGTCCCGATCGAACCATAACCGAGGCCG